>JBAYOZ010000117.1:0-5828 GCA_041677965.1 Pusillimonas sp. | reverse complement strand
CGGCGCGTGTTTCCACCAGTTGCAGCCCAGCCGCTTCAATCACCGTATTCAGGTCGGCAGGCTTTGCTGCAGGTGTGGCTTGTACTTCTGCAGCTGCTGTGCTGGCCTGGGGCGTAACCGGCTCGGGTGCATCAGCGGTCTCTTCCGTAGCGGCAGTGGCGCCCGTTGCCGTTGCAGGTTCTGCGATAGCCGCATTGGCTGGCGCAGGTTGTACGGCAGGCTCTTTCGTAGCAACAGGTTCCTCAGCTGTAACTGCAGTTTCGGTGGGTTCTGCAGCCACTTCAGCTTCGGCCGAGACTTCAGTGCTGGCAGTCGCCGTTGTTTCGGTGGCCGCTGCAGGCTTGACTTCGGCCCTGGTTTCAACCCCGGCCGGCACATCAATCAGCGCCTTGGCAGGGACAGTTTCCATGTCGGCACCGAAGGTCTGTGCAGCCATGGCAGGCTCGGCATTTTCTTTGATGTCTGCCGTACCGCGTGGTGCAATCAGTTCATTGGCCGGCACATCGTCAGGCGCTTCAGGACTGGTTGATGCGGCTGTTGCAGGCGTTGAGACCTCAGTGGCAACGGGTGTCCGGGCTGCTTGCACGTCAGCCGAAGTTACGGGTTCAGCATCGTTGTCGGTGACGTCATTGCTGCCATCGGCATCGTCATTGCCCGATTCGAGTTTGCTGCCATCGGTGCCACGACGGCTGCGACGGCTGCGACGACGGCGGCGCTTGCGTTCTGTCTGTTCGCCATCGGTTGCTTCGGTATCGTCGCCGTCTGTGCCGGCATCGGTAACATCAGCATCCTCGTCGTCTTCAGCATTGACGGCTGATACGGCGACTGCAGTTGCAGCTGCCGCTGCTGCTGCCACAGGGGCTGTTTCTGCCGCTTTTGCTGTCGCAGGCTGAGCCTCTGGGGTGTTTTGGCCTTCGGTAGTATCTTCGACCAGGTTGTCATCGGTGTTGACATTGCCTTCAGTGCTGCGGTCACGACGGCTGCGGCCACGACCACGACGTCCGCGGCGTGAGCCTGTGCGCTCTTCCTTGCCTTCGGTTGTTTCCGGAGCGTTGTCTGTTGATGTTACAGCGACAGGCTCGACAACCGGGGCTTCGGCACGGGCTTTACGCGGTGCGGGTGTCTCGGCTGCTGTTTCTTCGGTGTCGCGCCCACGACCGTTGCTGCCACTGCGGCGGCGGTTACGGTTGCGGTCCTGGTTGCCACGGTTGGAGCGCTGGCCATTGGACGAACGTGCCGATGCCGGTTTCTCTTCAGCAGCCGGTGCTGCGGCTTCGGCGGTAGCCGAGCTGCCCGTAAGCCAGTTCATCAGTCGCTTGAGCAGGCCAGGGCCGACAGCAGCTGGCGTAGCGATGGCCGCAGGTTTTTCGGGCGTGGCCACCACCGGTGCAGGTTGCGCATGTGTCAGGCTTTTGACAATGGCTTCAGGGCGCGCTTTGGCTTCCTGGGCCTTGCTGGGCTGCCAGACAATGTCGGTTTCAGGGGCTTGCACCAGTTCAAGGCTGCTGGCCGGGTTTTCAATGCGCGGGTCATCGTGGCGCAGGCGCTCGATGTGGTGATGCGGTGTTTCAAGGTTCTTGTTGGGAATCAGGACCAGATTGACTTTCAGGCGTGATTCGATCTTGGTGATGTCGTTACGCTTTTCGTTAAGCAGGAACGTGGCCACTTCGACGGGCACCTGGGCATGCAGGGCCGCCGTATTTTCTTTCATGGCCTCTTCTTGCAGCAAGCGCAGGACATGCAGGGCGCTGGACTCGGCATCGCGGATGACGCCAGTACCGTTACAGCGGGGGCAGGTAACGTGCGACCCTTCATTCAGGGCGGGACGCAGGCGCTGGCGTGACAGTTCCATCAGGCCAAAACGCGAGATCTTGCCCATTTGCACGCGGGCGCGGTCAAAGTGCAGGGCATCGCGCAGACGCTGTTCGACAGCACGCTGGTTCTTGCTGTCTTCCATGTCGATGAAGTCGATGACGATCAGGCCGCCAAGGTCGCGCAGGCGCAACTGGCGGGCCACTTCTTCAGCCGCTTCCAGGTTGGTGCGCAAGGCGGTTTCTTCAATGTCGGCGCCGCGGGTGGAACGTGCCGAGTTGACATCGACGGCAACCAGTGCTTCGGTGTGGTCAATCACCACCGAGCCACCGGAAGGCAGCTGAACGGTGCGCGAGTAGGCGGTTTCGATCTGGTGTTCGATCTGGAAGCGTGAAAACAGCGGGATGTCGTCGCGGTACATTTTGACGCAGCCCACATTGTCGGGCATGACCACGCTCATGAAGGCGGTGGCTTGCTCGGCAATGTCTTCGGTGTCGATGAGAATTTCACCGATGTCGGGTGAAAAGTAGTCGCGAATGGCGCGAATGACCAGGCTGGATTCCAGGTAAATAAGGATGGGTGCTGCGTTTTCACGGGCAGCCGAATCAATCGCGTTCCAGAGCTGCAGCAGGTAGGATAGATCCCATTGGAGTTCTTCGACGGTGCGGCCGATGCCTGCGGTGCGTGCGATGATGCTCATGCCCTGGGGCACATCGAGCTGGTCCATGGTTTCGCGCAGTTCCTGGCGGTCTTCGCCCTCGACACGGCGGGAAACGCCACCGCCGCGGGGGTTGTTGGGCATCAGGACCAGGTAACGGCCGGCCAGTGAAATGAAGGTAGTCAGCGCCGCGCCTTTGTTGCCGCGTTCTTCCTTTTCGACCTGAACAATCAGTTCCTGGCCTTCGGTCAGGGCGTCTTGAATACGCGCAGTGCGTACATCGACACCTTCCTTGAAGTAGCTGCGGGCAACCTCTTTGAACGGCAGGAAGCCATGACGGTCTTCGCCATAACTGACAAAGCAGGCTTCCAGACCCGGTTCGATCCGGGTGATGACGCCCTTGTAGATGTTGCCTTTGCGCTGTTCACGCCCGGCAGTTTCAATGTCGAGGTCAATGAGTTTTTGACCATCGACAATCGCGACGCGCAGTTCTTCCTGGTGCGTCGCGTTAAATAACATGCGTTTCATGAGTGTGTATCTCCGTAGTCATGGCGCACCATTGAACTGGCGCGCGACCCTGGGCCACTCGGTGTGAGACGCTGGATTTTGCTTAAAGGGGGCCGGGCTGAACAATAATTGTCAGAGGGTACCCACCTTGATCGTCAGGCAGGCACGGCATGCCATTGGGCACGAGGTTCAGTCAGCAGGAAGGTCAGGTTCACAATAGTGTTGTGGTTGACGAAAAAATATTGCTGGAACAGCAGGCGCGGTGTGTTGTATTCGCGCCTGGTGCATGTAAACGTTATGACTTTTTTAGCAAAGACTACAGCGTCGCACGCGGTTGGCAACGGCCTGTGGTTAACAATGGGTTTTGTGCTTCACCATTGCCCCACAGCAGGCAGTTGCCCCGACGACCTGATGGCCCGGAAGCTGAATTTCAAGGCAGTACAATGTGTTCTTCAATACCCACGGAGACGCATCCATTGCATCTCTACGCAGGTAGATTTTCAGCTTCCACAGGCTGGCATGATTATATGCCGGTTTTCCATATGCGCAAACCCGAAACAACTCCTGCCGTCACCCCCGCCGTTCGTCTGGTCCAAATCGATGCCGAGCAGGCCGGGCAGCGTATCGACAATTTTTTGCTGCGTATATGCAAGGGCGTGCCTAAAAGCCATATTTACAAAGCCATTCGTGGCGGCGAGGTGCGCGTCAACAAGGGGCGCATCCAGTCTGACTATCGTGTACAAGAGGGTGACACGATTCGTGTGCCGCCCTTGCGTCTGCCTGCGCCCGACGCACCACGCCAGGTACCGCCGTGCAACTTTCCGGTGGTTTTTGAAGATGATGCCATTCTGGTCATCGACAAGCCTTCCGGTGTCGCCGTGCATGGGGGTAGTGGCGTTTCATTCGGTGTTATCGAACAGTTGCGGGCGGCCCGGCCCGATGCCCGGTTGCTGGAACTGGCCCATCGCATTGATCGCGAAACATCTGGCCTGCTGATCATCGCCAAGAAACGATCGGCCCTGGTGGCACTGCACGAGATGATGCGTGAGGGCAAAGGCCGCAAGCGCTATCAGGCGCTGGTCGTGGGTGACTGGGTGAACGAGCGACAGCACATCAAGCAGCCCTTGCTGAAATGGCTGACGGCATCGGGCGAGCGCCGCGTCAGGGTCGATGCGGCCGGCAAGCCGGCCCATACCATCATCAGCTTGCTGAAGCGCTACGGCCGGTATTCGTTGCTGGAGGCCGAACTTCGTACCGGGCGCACCCATCAGATTCGTGTGCACCTGGCGTCGGCAGGGTTTCCGATTGTGGGCGATGACAAATACGGGCCTGACGAGGTCAGGGCGAACTTTGCCCGCCAAGGCTTCGGGCGCATGTTCCTGCATGCCTGGCGTCTGGATATTCCGCACCCGCTCACCGGGGATCTTCTGCAACTGTCGGCTCCTTTGCCGCCCGAATGCCAGCGTCTTCTTGATCAGCTTGAACGAAAGCCTTGAGGCCTTGTCTTAACGCCTGGCGCCCGGTATTGATCCGAAAGCAGGCTTTTTTCGTGGCGTGGCGTTTGTCTTTTAAACAGCATTTCTGAAACCAGAACCGGAGCAGTTTCCTTGAAACATTACGATGCGGTCATTTTTGACTGGGATGGCACCCTGATGGACTCTACCGGCACCATCGTGACGTCCATCCAGATGGCGTGTGCCGATCTTGGTTTGCCTGTGCCCGACCGCCAGCGGGCAAGCTGGGTGATCGGGTTGTCGCTCGAAAGCGCCCTGTATCACGTGGCTCCTGATCTGCAGGCCGACGACCTTGAGCATTTCGTGGCGCGCTACAAGCATCATTTCTTTCAGCGTGACCAGGAAATGCCCTTGTTTGACGGGGTGCCGCCTTTGCTGCACGTTTTGCGTGAACAACGGGTCAAATTGGCAGTGGCGACCGGGAAAGGTCGTGTCGGGCTTGATCGTGTGCTTGCGACCTCGCAGCTTGGGGGGTATTTTGACATGACGCGTTGCGCCGATGAATCGCACGGCAAACCGCACCCGGGCATGTTGCACGACATCATGGGGCAACTGGGGCTTGACCCGGAAAGTGTCCTGATGGTGGGCGACACCACGCACGACGTCCAAATGGCGCATAACGCCGGGGTTGACAGTATTGCTGTCAGTTATGGGGCGCACGACGTTCCCACGCTGCAAGAGTCCAACCCGACGGTGCTGGTTCACAGTGTTGCGGAAATGCACGACTGGCTGTCGCGGCGTGTTTTTCTGTAGCGGTCTGTTCATAAGTGCTCGGCGCAGCGTTGGCGTGCCCTGGTCGGGGTGCGGCGAATCGTCAGGTTAATAACCGGTAGTTGCCTGTGGCGGCTGCGGGTGCGCTTTTTCAGGGGGTTGTCCATGTCAAGGTTCAGGGTTCCCGTCATTCCGGGGTCAAATATTACGCCAGAGCATGTCTGGCAATCCCGGCGTCAATGGCTGCGTCAGGCGGGGCTGCTGGCCGCCTCGGCAGGTGTTTCGGCGCTGTTGCCCGCGCGGGCTGCGTTGGCTTCCTCCGAATGGGGGGCGCGTAACGCCGCGTTTTCGGTCGATGCCGACCTGACCCCAGAAAAATCAGTCACCACTTACAACAATTTCTACGAGTTTGGTACCGGTAAAACAGATCCGTCCACACGCAGTGGCAAGTTTCGTGTCCAGCCCTGGCAGGTTGCTGTCGAAGGCGAGGTGCTCAATCCCGGCGTGTTCGACCTGGATGACCTCAGGCGACTGGCGGCGATGGAAGAGCGGGTCTACCGGCTTCGTTGTGTTGAGGCGTGGTCCATGGTGATCCCCTGGAACGGTTTTTCGCTTGAGGCGCTGAT
>JBAYOZ010000116.1:0-5835 GCA_041677965.1 Pusillimonas sp. | reverse complement strand
TCGGTCCTTGGTGACCTGATCACCCGTCACCCTTTGGTGCGTCGGGTTTCGTTTACCGGTGGTACTTCGGTAGGCCGTCACATTGCGGGTATTGCTGCCAACAAGTTCATGCCGGCCTCGCTGGAACTGGGCGGGAAATCACCCACCATGGTGCTGGACGATGCCGACCTTGATCATGCCGTGGCAGGTGTGCTGTATGGCATTTTCAGTTCCTCTGGCGAGTCCTGTATTGCCGGGTCGCGCCTGTTTGTAGCGCGTTCCATCTATCGTGAGTTCGTCGATCGCCTCGTCGCAGGCGCCAAACAGCTGCGTGTGGGTGACCCGGCCAGCGAGTCAACCCAGATGGGTCCGCTGATCAGTGACAGCCACCGCGCCGCGGTCGAACGTTATGTCAATATCGGCCTGGAAGAGGGCGGTCATATTTTGTGTGGTGGCGAGCGTCCAAAGGGTGGTCTGTACGACAAGGGCAGCTACTATCTGCCCACCATTATTGAAGGCCTCGATAACCAGAAAACCATTTGCCAGGAAGAAATTTTTGGCCCGGTGCTGGTGGTGATGCCGTTTGACGATATTGACGATCTGATTGCCCAGGCCAACGACAGCGTTTACGCCCTGGCAGCCGGAATCTGGACTCGTGACTACAAGAAAGCCTGGTCACTGGCCAAGGCCGTCAAGGCGGGTAACGTCTGGATCAATACCTACAAGGTATTTTCCATTTCGACGCCGTTTGGCGGCTGGCGTGACAGTGGCCTTGGCCGCGAAAAAGGTCGCGAAGGTATTTTGCAGTATATGGAACAAAAAAGCGTGTACTGGGGCATGAACGAGCAGCCGCTGCCCTGGGCCGGCGTCTGAGCCGGGCCGGCCCGTATATTCAGAGCAGGTATTTGGCCCCTGGATCTAACGGGCCGTTGAATCGCGCAATCAGAATTAAGGAATGAATATGGATGTGATCGGGATTGATGAAATTACCTATGGTGCCGACGATTTCGACACCTGCCGCCAGTTTTTCAGCGACTGGGGGTTGACCCTTAGCACCGAGACGCCAGATCAATTGACGTTTTCCACGCTCAATGGCTGTCTGGTCAACGTGGTGAAAACCACCGATACGCGTTTCCCGCCCGCCATCGAGGCAGGCCCCACCATGCGTCATGTGGTGTGGGGTGTGTCGTCTGACGACATTGTTGACCGCTTCGCCGGTCGCCTGGCCGATGTGCCGGGGTTCAGTTACGAAAACGGTCGGGTGTCATGCATTGACCCCAATGGCATGCTGGTCAGTTTCCAGAAAACACGCAAGCGTGATGTTTCCGTACAGTGTGGCGAGTCAAATACCTGGAACAGCAAGCCCCGCATCAATGCGCGCAGCCCTGTATACGAGCGAGCCCAACCCATTGAAGTTGGCCATGTGGTGTTCTTTGTCAGCGATGTTGCGGCTGCCGAAAAGTTCTATACCGAAAAATTCGGGTTTGTTGCTTCTGACCGTTACCCCAATCGTGGCACCTTCATGCGTTGCGATGCCGATGGCGGCCACCACGACCTGTTCCTGCTGGAAACACCCGACAAGAAAGTGGGCCTGAACCATGTGGCGTTTGCGGTGCGGGATATTCACGAAGTGTTTGGCGGTGGCCTGCATTTTGATCGTTGCGGCTGGAAAACCCAATTGGGCCCAGGCCGACATCCGATTTCATCCGCGTATTTCTGGTATTTCGTGAACCCTGCGGGTGGTCTGATTGAATACTATGCCGACGAAGACCAGCTGACCGAAGACTGGGAACCCCGTGAGTTCGAACCCGCACCAACGCGGTTTGCCGAATGGGCAGTTGACGGTGGCCTGGATGGCAACACCCGTCGTCAGAAAAACGTGGCGGCACCGGAAGGTAAGTTTCTGACCGACCGCAAGTAGGGCAGTCCGGTTTTGCTACGGGGCTTTTTAGCCCTGCGGTTCAGGCGTGTTCAGGTGTATCAGGCACCACGTGGTTTCGTTATGCGTGGGGCCGGTACGTGCGCAGTCTTTCGTACGTAATGCACGGCAACAGAGTTGTCGATCAGATGGCTGCATTTTCCAGGGTTTCATCAAATGATGCCGCTTTTGTCATGGTCATGATGACGCGCATTTATGCTGCCTTTGCGCGATGTCATGCAACGATTCGAAAGTCGGTTCCCTTGGCGATGGGCCTGACATATTTGTTTTCTCGCTTCATTTCAACCAAGCCGTAGTTTGACATTGTTTTCAATGTGCGAGACAGGTTGCCAGGCTTACGCCCACTGATGTCGGCCAGTGACGATATCGATTTTGGCTTTACGTCTTGAATTATCTTCAACAGGGCGCGATTGTCATCGCTTAAAACCTCTGCCAGTGAACGCATCGAAGTGAACCAGATTTTTGGATCTGTAGTCTTGGGCGTATAGTCCCCACGAGCGATGGCCAGCATACGCTCGCGAATCTTCTCTTGCGGCATGATTCCGATAATGATCGTCTTCATAATGTCCTGACTTCCTTTAATACACGGTCGACTTCGATAAAGAAATCCGACAATAACTGGTGTGCGTTTTTGAACTCATAAGGCACACCTTTGTCGCTGATATGCCGATGTTTGTGGTCATACGGCATGTGTGTTCCCGCATTCTTGGCGTGACTTGAACCCGCAGGCGTACGCCCATGTCTCGGGCGCGCATAAAAAAACCGGGTAAACGCAATTGGCGTTACCCGGCTTAAACTCAAATCTACGGTACTGCAATACTGCTTGATTTACTGCATGTGTCACACACTAATCATTCGATGAAACCGGCCAGGCAAGTGCCTGACCGGGTCATACACGATGATTAGAAGTTGTGGCGCAGGCCAGCCATAACGGCTGTCTGGTTTACACCACCAGCAACAGCGAAGTCTTGGGGTGTACCACCCGAAGCGCTGTTGGCTGTGCTGTTGGCAACGCCACTGTTGTTAACGTAGGCAGCCGAAGCGTAGACCGAAGTACGCTTGGACAGCGCGTATTGAACGCGAGCAACGTACAGCATCGACTTCGAGCTTTCAGGTGCGTCTTTGAACTTGATGTAGTTAACCGAACCGTCGATGGTGACAGCAGGTGTCAGTGCGTAAGCAGCGCCCAATGACCAGAGGTCGGAACGATCGCCCAGGTCGTATGTGCGTGCTACACCGTTCGAAACACCGAACGATGTGCCGACGCGGCCGTCTGTTTTGCGGTTGATGTAAACCAGACCAAGCGACAGAGCGTCGAATTTAGCCCAGGCGTTGAATGCCAGACGACGGTCTTCGTCTTGTGTCTGGGTCAGGCCCGAACCACGCCAGTTTGTACCATCACCGCCTTTCAGGACGTCCCAAGCAACGTTAACACCCCAGTTGGCTGCGTCGTAGCCCAGCAATGCGCTGTAGGACGAGCAAGCATTTTCCTGATTGTAGTTAACACCACAACCGTTAGTGTCACGGCCTTTGGCGTAGTGAGCACCAACAGTTACGCCGGAGAATGTGCCACGGTAGGCGATGGCGTTGTCATGACGACGATCGGGAATGTAGCCGTCGAGGCCACCCAGACCATGAGCGTTGGGGCCCATGATGTCGGAACGCATCATTGCGTAGAACAGCATGCTGTACTGACGGCCAATGGTTACTTGACCCCAGTCGCCTTTCAGGCCAACCCAGGCAGCGCGACCGAACAGACGGCCACCCTGGTTGGATGTACCAACGTTGGGGTTAAAGCCGGATTCCAGATTGAAAATGGCGTCAAGGTTGTCGCTGATTTTTTCTGAACCACGCAGACCCCACATGGAAGGCCAGGAGTTGGTTTGTGTGCTGAAGCCAGTGTAGCTGTTGTTAACAATCGAAGCGCGACCGGTAACAGGATCAACCTGGGTGCTGCTGATGTTGTTGACGTAGTGAACGGCAGTGTCGATAACACCGTACAAAGTCACGCTGGTGCCTTGGGCAGATGCCAGCATGGGGAATGAGAGGGCCAGGCCCGCTGCGAGTGCTTTTAACTTCATTGGTTAGTTCTCCAACGTTGATGAAAATGTATGCCGTATGGCGGCACTGTTTTAGTAATGCAACCAACTGTGTCACTTTACTACGTACTGTAAAACTGACGCATCAAGAATCTTTGGTGCCGGACCCGGAGCGAGGCCGGCAACAGTGCAAAAACAAAAAGTGGAAACCCCTTGGACCTGCGTTTGCTGATTCGACGTAGTTGCTGTGTGGCGCTACGTTTCTTGATCGTTGGAGTGAGTGTAAAAAGACAGTAATGTGACGACGATAAGGGTAAACCCTTCTTTGCACACATTTGTGTTGTATTAACAACGTTTGACCGTGATTTGGGTCGTTAATTGCGGGGCGGACTGGGCTAAGTGGTGTTTTTTAGCAACGGTTTAGTGTCGTCGGAGCACCACACCCATGCTGGCCACGGCCAGTAAGGCAAACAGGGCAAGGCCCCACAGAGCGTACTCGACCCCCAGTAAATGGACCCGCGCATCCATGCATGTGGCATAAATGCCAAACAGCCAGGATACAGCGGCATCAAGGCCGCTTTCGACCATGAAGCGGTCGGCAAAGGTGCGGTCGCACGAAAACATCTGCGCCGCTACGCTGTATTGGTACCAGGCAGAAATGACGCCGCCCAGGGCAAGTGCCAGGGTCGTCAGCCCGCCTGCGCGCAGCAGCAGCCCGTGCGGCCTGCCCAGGCTGGCCAGGCCGGCAACCAGGGCAATAGCCAGAAATATCAGGCGCTGAAAGACGCACCAGGCACAAGGGCGCATGTCGAAAACATGCTGCGATACCAGGGCAATGGCCACAGCGGTAAGGCTGGCCAGGGCAATAAGACGGAGTGTGGTTCGGTTTGAAGGCATGGGGCTGCTAAAGGGTGAGTCGTTAACCGGCATCATTGTTCAGTTGACCAAGCAAGTTGCGTTCGAATTGTAGCTGGGTACGCGGGTTTTCAAGCACGTCGCCCTCGATCATGAACACGTCTTCGACCCGGTCGCCCAGGGTAAGGATCTTGGCCATTTTCAGATCAATCGAACTGCGCGCCAAAACACGTGCAAGGCTGTAAAGCAGGCCAGGGCGGTCAGATGCGGTCAGGGCAAGCCGCCACGAGCGTGAGTTCTCGTCAGGTTGCAGCGACACATTGGGCACAATCGGAAAGACGCGTGATCGACGCGATATGCGGCTGCGCACCTGGCTGGCTGGCCGTTCGGGGGGCAAAGGGTGCCCCTGCGCCAACGCGGTGGCCAGTTCGTGTTCGATCAGTGTTGCCCATGACCGGTAGTCGGTGTCCTGGCTGGGCAGCAGCACAATAAAGCTGTCCAGCGCCCAACCATGCCGGGTAGTGTGGATACGGGCGTCCTGGATGCTTAGCGTATGCTGGTCAAAATAGCCGCAAATGGCCACAAACAGATCAGGACGATCTTTAATATAGACCATGACCTGCAAGCCCTGGTTCTGACCAATGACGCGTGCCTTGACCACAGGTTCGGGCGCCTCGACACGGTGGTAAAGGTGGCGCGTGTGCCAGGCAATTTCAGAAGCGTCGTGGCGCAGGAAGTAAGCCACATCAAGTTCTTTCCAGAAAGCCTCACGCGCCTCATCGCGCAAGCCAAGCAGGCGAATTTCTGCGGCGGCGTCTTCTTTGCGGCGGGCCAGTACCGTACCCGTATCGGGTGGGTTTCCGCCCAGTGCCTCATGGGTCAGGTGATACAGGTCTTCCAGCAATTTGCCTTTCCATGAGTTCCAGACTTTCGGGCTGGTGCCCCGTATGTCGGCGACCGTCAGCAGGTAAAGTGCACCCAGGCGCCTTTCGTTCTTGATACGTGCGGCGAACTCATGAATGG
>JBAYOZ010000115.1:0-5836 GCA_041677965.1 Pusillimonas sp. | reverse complement strand
TTGGGTCACTGCGCGTTCCTGTCTCATGTCCTTTGATCCTTTGGTGCAGCAGTTCTGGTGGCAGCGGTAAAAACCACTGAACAGAACAGCACTGTTCGCAACGAGATGGCGGGGTCTGGGCCAGGCAGTGTTTGTGTCGCGGGGGCAGGGCGACGGGTTTTGGTTATGTTTGCAACCGGCGGTGTCTGGGCCTGTTGCGTCAACTTGTAAATTACGTCAGTTTATATATCTGCATTATTGTTTTTGTTGTCGGACAGCGCCAGATGGGATAACCCCTAGGCCTTGAACTGGTTCAGGGTTTCAAGGGCGCCGATGATGGCTTTGGCCATGCTTTGCATGTCCTGGCGCGAGTTGCGGGCCTGTGCACGCAGGGCCTGAAATGCACTGTGCTGGTCGAGTTTTGCGCGTTCCATGATGATGCCGATCGCCACGCTGATTTCCCGGCTGGTGCTAAGGGCATGGGTAAGGTTTTCTTCTGATTTTTGCAGCTGTGCAATTTCGGTGGCCCGTGCCAGCCCGGCTTCAATGGCCGGAATTAATTGGGCGGTGTCGACAGGTTTGACCAGGTAACCGATGGCGCCGCAGCGGGTCGCTTCGCGAACGGTTTCCTCATCGGCGTAAGCCGTGAGAAAAATGAACGGTATAGGGTTTGTTTCGGTGAGTCGTGTTGCCAGGGTCAGGCCGGACATGCCAGGCATACTGATGTCCAGTACGGCCAGGTCAGGCTGGAAGCTGTCGCGGATGGTCAGGGCCTGTTCGCCCGAGCTGGCTTGCGCCACCGTATATCCGGCGTTTTTCAGGCCTTTGGACAGCATGGCCAGTACCAGCCGGTCGTCATCAACAATAAGCAGTTTCGGGCTGTCGGGTGACACGGCAGGGGTCATTTTTTCTGGCTTACGCTGTAAATAACGGGTGGACGAAGAGTGAGTCGGGTTTCGACAAACCCGGGACGGTTGGTAAATGTAAGGTTGGCACTGCCGGTGGGCAGCATTGACCGGGCCAGTTCAAGCCCGGTGCCGATGCCGCATT
The DNA here is from genome assembly GCA_041677965.1 of Pusillimonas sp. Lineage (GTDB taxonomy): Bacteria > Pseudomonadota > Gammaproteobacteria > Burkholderiales > Burkholderiaceae_B > Neopusillimonas. The sequence continues at coordinate 4,807 of JBAYOZ010000115.1, read as the reverse complement.
CATTGTCGAAGTCAAAACCGTCTGGCAATTGACCGGGGTTGGTGATGGTGATGCAGGCGGATTCAGTGCCGTCGTCCCAGACCACGCTGACACCCAGGCTGCGGCCTGATTCATTTTCGTTCAGGTGCTTGGCCGCGTTCAGTATCAGTTCGTTCAGGATCAGGGCGATGGGCACGCGCTCGGGCTCTGAGACACGGATGCGTTCGGGGACATTGACCCGAACGGTGATGACCTGCCCGGCCGGCAACACCAGTTCCTGGACCATGCGCGCAATGCTGGGCGCCATTTCACACAGAACCACTTCGTTGTACAGTGCTTTGCCTTCCAGCCCATGGACGACAGCGACAGTGCGCACCTGGGTAATGGCCCGTTCCAGTATGGGAGCAGTCCAGGGCTGGGCCTGGGCATGCTGGCGCAGCATACCCGCCACCCCTTGAAGGCTGTTCTTGATGCGGTGGTGTACTTCGCGGATCAGGACATTGCGTTGTCGCTCAAGGCGTTCGACGTACACCCGGGTTTGCGATTCGATGAATGCGGCGTGTGTGTTTACCGAGTGAATGGCCAGAAAGTGCTGGAATTCGTTGTTTGCATTGAAGATGGGGGACACGCACAGGTTCACCCAGAAGGGAGACCTGTCTTTGGTGTAACTAAGCAGTTCGCCAGAAAAGTTTTGCTTGAGCGCGATTTGTGTTCGCAGCTGACTGATCATGTCGGCATCGGTTTCGGGGCCATGCAGAAGCTGGCTGACTTTACAACCGATGACTTCGTCGGGCGTGTAGCCCGTAAGCTGTGTGAACCCGGGGGATACCCAGAATGTTTGAAGGTTTTCATCGCATAGCGTGACAAATGCAACAGGCGTGGCTTCGCAGGTGTGCGAGGCGTAGTCGGTGGCCCGTGGTGAATGCAATAGGTCAGACATATGAGTCATGTTCAGAAAACCCGCCTATTTTAAATACCCGCCCTTAAAAATGAAGGGGGGACAAACCCGAGGTCCGCGATAAAATCAGGTAAATCATTTTTAGTTTCAAGCGGCGACCAGGCTGTCGTCCCCCAAGGAAAGCGTAATGTCGTACCAGCATATCCAGGTTCCCGTTAACGGGGAAAAGATCATCGCCAATGCCGATGGGTCGTTGCACGTTCCCTATCAGGTCATCATTCCCTACATCGAGGGTGATGGCACAGGTAAAGATATCATGCCTGTCATGCGCAAGGTGGTTGATGCCGCAATTGCCAAGGCCTACAAGGGGCAACGAGCCATTCACTGGATGGAGATTTTTGCCGGTGAAAAGGCGGCCAGTCTGTATGGCGACATCCAGTTGCCTGCTGAAACGGTGCAGGCCATACGTGATTACGTTGTAGCTATCAAGGGCCCGCTGACCACCCCGGTCAGTAGCGGCATTCGTTCATTCAACGTGGCTTTGCGCCAGCAGCTTGACCTTTACGTGTGCTTGCGTCCGGTGCGCTATATCAAGGGTGTACCGTCACCGGTGGTTAACCCCGAACGGGTCGATATGGTGGTGTTCCGCGAAAATGATGAAGATGTCTATGCAGGCATCGAATACCCGGCATTCTCGTCACAGGCCGGTGCCCTGATCGAATTCTTGCAAAACACGTTGGGCGCCCAGCACATTCGTTTCCCCGAAACATCGGCCATTGGCATTAAAACGGCATCGAAACAAGGGTCAGAGCGTTTGGTGCGCAAGGCCTTGCAGTACGCCATTGACCATGATCGCAGTTCGGTTACGCTGGTACACAAGGGTAACATCATGAAATTTACCGATGGCGCTTTCCGCGATTGGGGCTATGCATTGGCGCGCGACGAGTTCGGTGCCCAGCTGGTTGATGGCGGCCCGTGGTGTCGTTTGCGTAACCCCAATACAGGGCGTGACATCATCATCAAAGACGTTCTGGCCGATGCCTTCATGCCGCAGGCACTGCTGCGGCCCCGTGAATTTGATGTCATTGCCACCACCAATCTCAATGGCGATTATTTTTCAGCGGCTCTGGCGGCCCAGGTGGGCGGTACCGCCATCGCACCGGGGGCCAACATGTCAGACTCGGTGGCGCTTTTCGAGGTGACTCACGGGTCAGCGCCCAAGTACGCGGGTAAAGATTACGTCAACCCGGGTTCGGCGATCTTGTCGGCTGAAATGATGTTGCGTCATATGGGTTGGGCCGAGGCGGCTGCCCTGATCACAACCGGCCTTGAAGCCGCCATACAAGAAAAGGTTGTCACCTACGATTTTGCACGCCGTCTGGCCGGGGCCACCCAGGTGTCATGTTCGGGCTTTGGTCAGGAAATTATCAACCGGATGTAATTGCGACGAGGCTGTCGCTATAATAGAAACGTTGTCTTGTATCTTATATAAGACATATCACGCTAACCCGCGGTGTCCAGTCCCGGCAATCCGTGCCTGCTTATTCCGCGACAGACACAGGCTCAAGAGGAAACTATGACTTCCAAGATTATCTATACCCTGACCGACGAAGCGCCCGCACTGGCGACCCATTCGTTGCTGCCCATGGTCGAAGCGTTTGCCCGCACAGCCGGCGTCGCCATGGAAACGCGTGATATTTCGTTGTCAGGTCGTATTCTGGCGGTATTTCCCGACCGTTTGACGGCTGAACAGAAAGTTTCTGATGCGCTGGCTGAATTGGGCGAGCTGGCCACCAAGCCAGAAGCCAACATCATCAAGTTGCCGAATATCAGTGCATCAATGCCCCAGTTGAAGGCGGCCATCAAAGAATTGCAGGCCTTGGGTTATGCCTTGCCCGATTACCCCGATGAGCCCAAAACCGACGAAGAAAAAGACATCAAGGCGCGCTATGACAAGGTCAAGGGCAGCGCGGTAAACCCGGTATTGCGCGAAGGTAACTCTGACCGTCGTGCGCCGTTGTCAGTCAAGAATTACGCACGCAAACACCCCCACAAGATGGGTGCGTGGTCTGCAGATTCGAAAGCGCATGTGGCGGCAATGGCCGATGGTGACTTCTACGGTTCCGAAAAATCGGTTGTGGTAGGTCAGGCGGGTGACGTCAAAATCGAATTGACTGCCAAAGATGGCAGCAAGACCGTCCTGAAAACCAAAACATCCCTGAAGGCAGGCGAGGTTATCGACGCGTCTGTCATGTCGGCTGCCAAACTGCGCAGCTTCCTGCAAGCTCAAATCGAAGATGCAAAGCAGCAAGGTGTTCTGTTTTCAGTTCACCTGAAAGCGACCATGATGAAAGTGTCCGACCCTGTATTGTTCGGCCACGTGGTTTCGGTCTTCTACAAAGACGTGCTGGCAAAGCATGCCGATGCCCTCAAGCAGGTGGGCTTTAACCCTAATAATGGTCTGGGTGATTTATACGCCCGTCTGGGTGATTTGCCTGCCGACCAGCAAGAAGCCATCAAGGCCGACATTGATGCGGCCTATAAAGTGCTGCCCGCGCTGGCCATGGTCAATTCCGACAAGGGCATTACCAACCTGCACGTCCCCAGCGATGTCATCGTTGACGCATCCATGCCTGCCATGATTCGCGACTCGGGCAAAATGTGGAATGCCGAAGGCAAGCTGCAAGATGCCAAGGCCGTTATCCCCGACCGTTGTTACGCCGGTGTGTATCAGGCCGTTATTGAAGATTGCAAGCGCAACGGTGCATTTGACCCGGCCACCATGGGCAGCGTGCCTAACGTGGGCCTGATGGCCCAGGCGGCTGAAGAGTACGGTTCGCATGACAAGACGTTTGTTGTACCTGCCGATGGCGTGGTTCGTGTGCTTGATGCAGCGGGCAATACCCTGATCGAGCACGAGGTTCAGGCCGGCGATATCTGGCGCATGTGCCAGACCAAAGATGCCCCCATTCAAGACTGGGTCAAACTGGCCGTCAATCGCGCACGCCTTAGCAACACCCCGGCGGTATTCTGGCTTGACCCTGCCCGTGGCCACGATGCGCAACTGATCGCCAAAGTCGAACGCTACCTGAAAGATCACGATACCAGCGGTCTGGATATCCGCATCATGACACCGGTTGAGGCCACACTGTTCTCGATCGAGCGCATCCGCAAGGGTCAGGACACCATTTCGGTTACCGGCAACGTTTTGCGCGATTACCTGACCGACCTGTTCCCCATCATGGAACTGGGTACCAGTGCCAAGATGTTGTCCATCGTGCCGTTGATGGCCGGTGGTGGCCTGTTTGAAACCGGTGCCGGTGGTTCAGCGCCCAAGCACGTTCAGCAATTTGTTGAAGAAGGCTTCCTGCGTTGGGATTCATTGGGCGAGTTCCTGGCGCTGGCCGCATCGCTTGAGCATCTGGCCAACAGCTACAACAACCCCAAAGCCAAGGTGCTGGCCGATACCCTTGACCGTGCGACAGGTCGTTTCCTTGACGAAAACCGTTCGCCTGACCGTAAGGTAGGTGGCCTTGATAACCGTGGCAGCCACTTCTACCTCGTCATGTTCTGGGCACAGGCCCTGGCTGAACAAACCGACGATACTGATCTGCAAGCCAAGTTCGTTCAGGTTGCCAAAACCCTGACCGAAAACGAAGCCAGGATCGTGGCTGAACTGGCGGCTCCGCAAGGCCAGCCGGTTGATATCAGCGGCTACTACCGCCCCAGCACGGCCAAAGTTGACGCGGCCATGCGCCCCAGTGCTACCCTTAACGCAGCGATTGCATTGCTGGGTTGATGGCAGGTTGATCGGGGTCGCACGTTCGGGGCTTAAAACCTTGTGCGTGCGGCTTGCCTGATTCATTTTCTGTTGCACCGTCTGGTTTGCACGTTAAAAAGCCCCCGGAACGTTTTCGGGGGCTTTTTTTG
>JBAYOZ010000114.1:0-5903 GCA_041677965.1 Pusillimonas sp. | reverse complement strand
GAAAATGCCAAGGGTACGCGTGTTTTCATCGTGGCCCTGCGCGATATCAAGCGCGGTGAGGAACTGTTCTACGACTATGGCCTGGTACTTGAAGGGCGTCGGACCAAAAAACGCCAGCAGGAATACCAGTGCCTGTGCGGTCATGACACCTGCCGGGGCACCATGCTGTCGATGAAGCGCCGCAAGCCCTGAAGGTGTCTGGTCCGATCCTGTGCTGGGTGGCGTGTTGTGCGGTAATAAAAGGGATGCACCTGAACAGGTGCCGCAAAGCGCCGTCTTGTTATGCGAAAGACGTTTAACACTTATAGTCAGCAGACATTATCCGGATAGTTTCGCCAGCCTTAAACTAACCCCTGTTTTTTAGTGCAGGCTATTTGCCGGCACCTTTTAATGGGCCGCAGTGCGGCCAAGACAGGGGGTCACCATATGCAGCCTTGGCAAACGGCGCTTACCTTCGGCGATGTGCTCGATACCCATGTGCGCCAGCGTCCTGAAAAACCGGCGCTGGCCGGTGTCAACGGTCAAGCCGTCACCTTTGGCCAGATGAATCAGCGGATCAATCGTCTGTATCATGGCCTGAGTGCACGTGGTGTGCAAACGGGTGACCGTGTCGCCATCTTGTCGTACAACCGGCCCGAGTATCTCGAAGTTTTCGGGTTGTCCAAAGCCGGTCTGATCATTGTGCCGCTGAACTGGCGGCTGGCGGCTGCCGAACTGTTGCGCCTGTTGTCGCACAGTGGCGCCCGGGTTCTGGTGGCGGAAGCGTCGTTTGTGCCCCTGGTCGAAACGTTGCGTGAGCAGCTTCCGGGGCTTGAGGTGCTGGTGGTGCTTGATGACGGGACCCGTGCGTCAGACTTGTCCCGGGCTGTGGGTCAGGCAGATGCGTCTGGGTCAGCCGGAACGCCTTCACGTTCTGTGCCCACCGGTTGGCTGCCGTATGAATCCCTGGCGACCCTGGGCGATGATGCCGAACCGCCGGTTCGTTCCAGGCCACACGATGTGCTGTGCATTGTCTATACCAGTGGCACCACGGGTGCCCCCAAGGGCGTAAAAATCACGCACCAGGGGGCGCTGGACAACTGCCGCACCAGTGCCGGTGAGTTGCTGGGCCTGCGCGAAGATGACCATGCCCTGGCGGTCTTGCCGTTGTTTCATGTGGGCGGCATGTGGTACCACCTGTTTCCCAGTTTTGCGACAGGCTGTTCCAATTTCCTGATGCCGCAGTTTGACCCCGCGGCGCTGCTTCAGGCCCTGCAAGACCAGAAAATCACCAATGTGCATCTGGTGCCGACCATGGTGGGTGCGCTGATCAATCATCCCGGTATTGATGGCTTTGATCTGAGCCACCTGCGCCTGATCATGTACGCGGCGTCCAGCATGCCGGCAGAGTTGCTGCGTCGGGCCATGCTGATGTTTCCGCAGTGCAGCTTTGCCCAAGGGTATGGGTCAACCGAGGCCGGTACGGTCACGGGCCTGTTCCCCGCCGATCATGTGCTGGCCGGGCAGTCTGGCCAGCGGCATTTGCTGGTGTCGTGCGGTCATGCGCTGCAGGGGCGTGAAATCCGTATTCTGGATGCCGACCATAATGATGTGGCCGTGGGCGGCATTGGTGAGCTGGTGGTGCGCAGCCCGGGGGTGATGGCCGGCTACTGGAATGATGATGACCTGACCCGAGCCGTGCAAACAGAGGGTTGGGTGCACACCGGCGACCTGGCACGCTGCGATGACCAGGGCTACTACTATATTGTTGATCGCAAGAACGACATGATCATCACGGGCGGGGAAAACGTTTACCCCACCGAGGTCGAGTCGTTTCTATATGCCGACCCCCGGGTCCTGGAAGCGGCTGTTTTCGGGGTGCCCGACCCCAAGTGGGTCGAGCGTGTTGTGGCGGCGGTGGTGCTTAAACCGGGCGAAACCGCCACGGCCAAGGACATTGTCGATGGCCTGCGCCAGCACTTGGCCGCGTACAAATGCCCCAAAGACATTTATTTTGTGGCCGACCTGCCCAAGAGCGGGGCCGGCAAGGTGCTGCGCAAAATGCTGCGCGACCGGTTCGGTGGATAGCTGCCCAGCGGTTGTATCAGCCACGTCTGGCCGGTACAACCTTGATCGGTACAAGCGCATTTAGCGCCCGCCCTGATTTACTTGAACGCCGTTTCAATAAAGCTGCGCAGCTTGCGTGAATGCAACCGTTCGAAGGGCATTTCGCGCAGTTGCTCTAATGCCCGGATGCCGATTTTCAGGTGCTGGCCCACCTGGGTGCGATAGAACTCGCTGGCCATGCCGGGCAGTTTCAGTTCGCCATGCAGGGGTTTGTCGGACACGCACAACAACGTGCCATAAGGCACCCGGAAGCGGAAACCGTTGGCGGCAATGGTGGCCGATTCCATGTCCAGGGCAATGGCACGCGATTGCGACAGCCCGCGTACCGGTTCGTTGTCATCGCGCAGTTCCCAGTTGCGGTTGTCCGTGGTGGCCACGGTGCCGGTACGCATGATGCGTTTCAGTTCCCACCCTGAAAGCCCCGCCACTTCAGCCACGGCCTCTTCCAGGGCAACCTGGATTTCAGCCAGCGGCGGCACGGGTACCCAGGTGGGCAGGTCGTCATCCAGCACGTGGTCTTGCCTGACGTAACCGTGTGCCAGCACGTAGTCCCCCAAACGCTGTGTCGTGCGCAAACCGGCGCAATGCCCCAGCATGATCCAGGCCGATGACCGCAGTACGGCCACATGGTCGGTAATGGTTTTGGCATTGGATGGGCCAACCCCGATATTGATCAGGGTAATGCCGGTGTTGTCTTCGCGCAGCAGGTGGTAGGACGGCATTTGCGGCATGCGGGCGGGGGGTGTGCCGACGGGTTGGGCATTTGGCCCTGCCGGGGTCATGACATTGCCGGGCTCAACCAGGGCTGTGTAGCCCCCTTCGCCACGGGCCAGCATGTCTTTGGCCCAGGCGCAGAACTCGTCAATATAGAACTGGTAATTGGTGAACAGCACATAGCTTTGAAAGTGCTGTGGCCGGGTGGCGGTGTAGTGCTGCAGTCGGTGCAGCGAATAGTCAATGCGCGGTGCCGTGAACGGCGCCAGGGGTTCGGGTGCGCCACGGTGGCCGCGCCAGGTGCCATTGACAATAGCGTCATCGGTGATGCCCAGGTCGGGTACGTCAAAATGGTCGCGCAGCTCGCCGCCCACTGAATCGGCGTAGACCCCTTCCACGTAATAGCCTTCGGGGAAGGCAAAATGCAGCGGTATGGGTACATCGGATTCGCCGATTTCGACGCCGACGCCATGGTTTTTGAGCAGCAGATGGATCTGTTCGCACAGGTAACGTTCGAACAGATGCGGCTGGGTAATGGTGGTCATGTAGGTGCCGGGCTCGACCACATAGCCATACGACAGGCGGCTGTCGATGGGCTGGTAGGTGCTGACCTTGATGCGAATGGCCGGATAGCAGGCGCGTACCCGCTGACCGTCGTGCAGTTCACCTTTGGCGTAATCGTTGAAACCCTCACGGATGAAGGCCGTATTGCGTTCGTAAATTTCAATCAGGCGAGCAACGGCTGCAGACGCATCTTCAAACGTACTGAAGGGGATGAGCGGCGGGGCGGTCAAGGGGGCAATCGTGCCTGGAAAGTGAGACATTCAAAACTCCAAAAGCTTTACACGTATCGTCTGGGTCGATGACGACAACACGACTACTATACGTGCTTCACATGCCAGGGAGATGACGCCCGTTGATCGATTTATTCTGTCAAGGCGACATTCATTGGGTCGTACGGATACAACCACCCGTTTCTGGACTCGGAAAGATTGCGTTCTTTAAAAGCCTGCTTCATGTCTTCTTTATTTGAAATGTGATAAAGATCGGCCATTTCTGTAGATTCACGCACAACCCTTGCCGTACGTGGGGCCCGAAGCTTCTGGTAGATTTTCAATGAGTCAGGCAGCGCAACATCCAATGCCAATGCACGGGATAAAACCGCAGCGTCTTCAATTGCCATTGCAGCCCCTTGGGCCATATACGGCAGTGTCGGGTGTACAGCATCACCCAAAAGGGTAATTCGTTTGGTGCTCCATTCAAGAACCGGTTCACGGTTATTCAATGCCCAGCGGTAACACTGATCGCGATCGGCATGATCGATAACGGCGCGTACAATCGGGTGCCAGCCGCGATAGTCTTCGTCAAGCTCAGACCACGGTTTTTTTGTCGTCCATGACTCTTCCTCCCAGGGTCGCTCAACGCAGCCGACAAAATTCAACAGCGTCCCTGATCGCATGTAATACATGACGGCGTGATTCTTTGGCCCGCACCATATCGACGAAACCACATCCGGACGCAGATCCTGGGGAATACGTTCTGTTGGAATGCTTATTCGCCAGGCGACCTGGCCGGTAAACCGGGGCGGCTCGGTATCGATAACATGCTTGCGGACGACGGATTTGATACCATCAGCACCAACCAGAAAATCGGCCTGGGCGACACTTCCGTCTTCAAACTTGACGCTTACTCCAGATTCGGTTTCTGTAATATCAACTGCACGGTGGCCGAGGCAGACGGCATCTTTATCCAGAGACTGGACAACGCGCAACAAGCCTACATGTAAATCGACACGATGCACCTGATAGTACGGTGCCCCGTGTTGAGCTGCGTGTGCCTCACCCAGCGGAATGGTATGCAATATTTCGCCGTCGTCGAAACGCCGAAACTCAAAAGCTTTCGGTTTGACGGCGACAGTCTCCATGTATTCACGCAAACCGAGATGATCAAGCACCTTGACTGCATTGGCGCTCATTTGTACGGCGGCACCAATCTCGCCAAGCTCCGGAGCCTGCTCGTAAACGCGCACGTGGTGCCCCTGCTTCAGCAGGCAGGCGGCAGCTGTCAACCCACCGATTCCGCCACCAATAATTACTACGTTCATAAATTCTTCCTCAATTGAAGTAAGAGCCACCGTCAACGAGCAACGTCTGTCCAGTGATGAAGCTGGAAGTGTTGGCCAGGAAAAAGCCGACGGCACCTACTACGTCGGAAGGAACCTGGTCGCGAGCAAGGGCACGGGCCTGTCTGGACACTTCTTTTAGTTTGGTGAGCTGGGTTTCGTTGCCCAGCACACCTTCGCTTAACGTAAATCCGGGTGCGACGCCGTTTACCAAAATGTTGCTGCTCCCGAGCTCATTGGCCAGCGAGCGAGTGATGGCGACAACGGCACCTTTGCTGGCTACGTAATGCAGCATGTACGGAATCCCCTTGAAAGGAGTGCCGGAAATGATGTTGACAATGCGTCCACCACCTGCGCGCTTGAAGTGGGGTACCACTGCCTGGCAGCAGCTGACCAGTCCAAAGACGTTGACCTCGAAGAGGGCCTTCCATTCATCAATGGAAAATTCCTCGAACGGTTTTGGAATGATTGAAGAATAAATGCCGGCGTTGTTGACCAGGCCGTCAATTCCCCCGAATGCTTCCACGGTTTGGGCGACAATGGCGTTGACCTGCTCCGGTTTTGAAACATCGGCGGCAATACCAACAACTTTCCCGCCAATGGCCTCAATTTCCTTGATGGTTTCCTCGGGAGATTTCAGGTCGGCTGCTGCGATGCTTGCACCGCTCTGTGCCAGATAGATGGCAATTGCCTTGCCGATACCGCTGGCAGCGCCGGTTACAAGAACCCGTTTTCCTTTTAGATGTTTGATCTCGTCTGATTCATGCAGGATGTTGTTTGACATAGTGAGTTTCTTGAGTAATAGAAATATGGTTTACAAGTCTGGACAGAAAGGCGTTTCAGCAGGGTGGGGCCGCCGGATCAGCCCGGGAAGGCTTCACACACAAATTTTGTTTCCAGGAATTCATCAAGACCCTGGCGGGCACCCTCGCGTCCGAGGCCCGATTCTTTGTAGCCGCCG
>JBAYOZ010000113.1:0-5925 GCA_041677965.1 Pusillimonas sp. | reverse complement strand
TGGGAACTCCTGGCGTTGCCCCAAGGGTGGCGAAAGTTGCTGTCGTTCTGTCAGTATGCCGGTTGGGTGGTGCTGGGGGTTGCGCTGGTGCACATCTGGCTCGGGCAGTTGCCGTGGGTTGTGCATGGCGCCATCACGCTGGCCGAGGTCGCCGCCGAGCATACCTCTGACGCGTTGTTTGCCGGGTTACTGGCGCAAGTCGTGGTTTCGGTGCTTTAATGGCGGGGTTCATTCAGCTATTGAATTATTCGGTGCGTTATGGGGTTGTGCCGGTAGCGCGTCGCAGGGGGCGGGCATGATTGATACCCTGGTAGCCCTGCTGGGCATACAGGCCGAAGACCCGGCCTTCTGGATGCCGCTGGTGTTCATGGGCCTTCTTTACGCCGTCATTGTGGCGGGTACTGTGCTTGATGGATTCGACATTGGTGTGGGGTGTCTGGTGCCGTTTGCCTCGCCCGAGCTGCGCTTGCGCATGCTGGCGTTGCTGAGCCCGTGGCGAGACGCCAATGAGTTCTGGTTGTTGCTTGGGCTGGGGCTTTTCGTTACGGCGTTTCCTGCCGCCTGGGGCAGTGTTTTGTCGGCCCTGTATGTGCCGCTGGTTTTGCTGGGCCTTGGCGTCATGATTCGTTCAGCGGCTTTCGAGCTGCGGATACGGGCGCCGTTGCATTTGCAAGATCGCTGGGCCATGGCGTTTGCCTTGGGTTCCTGGCTGACGGCTTTCGCACATGGCGCGTTGCTGGGGCGTGTCGTCGTGGGCTATGAGGCGGGTTCAGCCTACTTCTGGTACGCCGGTTTTGTCGGGGTGTGTGCTATCGCGGCCTACAGTTTGCTGGGGGCGACCTGGCTCGTCATGCGCGAGCCCGGTGAACTACGTATTCGTGCGGCGTGGTGGGGGCGTCAGTCAGTGCGTTGGGCGGCGGCGGGTTCGGTGGCGGTTTCACTGGTACTGGCGTTTGCCAATACCGGTGTGTTCCTGCGCTGGAGCGATGGGCCGCAGTGGACGCTTGTCGTGGGGCTATGGGTCTTTACGCTGGTGTGTTTCATGACTATTGAAATGACGCTGCAGCGTACCATTCATGCCAGTCATCGCCTGAATGCGCTGCCGTTTGTATTGACCCTGTTCATCTTTCTGGTCACGCTCGGTGGCCTGGCGTACAGTTTTTTTCCGTATCTGGTGCTGGATGATATTACCCTTTGGGATGGCGCGGCTTCCGTGGAAACCTTGCGTCTGATTCTGGTCGCGGCGCTGGTATCGTTACCTGTTGCGCTGGTGTTCAATATCTGGGTGTATTGGCGCATGTTTGGTGTTTCCAAAGCACCAAAAATTCCGCGCCTGAAAATGTAGTCAGGGGGCCAGTGGTAGCCTGATGTCAATGGCCAGCCCCCCCGAAGGGGCGTTGCCCAGCGTCAGTGAACCCTGGTGGGCCTTCACGATGGCCTCTGACAATGCCAACCCCAGACCAACCGATCCGGTCAGGGTGCGTGCGGTATCCAGCCGGGAAAACGGGCGCAATGCTTCGTTGCGACGCTCTGCCGAAATGCCTTCGCCGTGGTCGATAATGCGTATTACAGCCTGGTTGTCTTCTGTTGCAAGGCTGACTTCGACGGGCGGTCTGGCATGGTTCAGGGCGTTGGTTACCAGGTTGTCGATCAGGCGTGCCAGGGCATGTCGATCGGCGCGCACAGGTACCGGGCCAGGGGGCAAGTGCACCATGTGTACATCACTGCCTGCGCTTTCCCAGGCCCCGATCTGTTCATCCAGCCAGGTTTTCAGGTCAAGGGGGGCGAACTGGTACGTGCTGGGGTCGGTACCGCGTACAAAGCCAATGAACTGGTTGATCATCCGCTGCATGTCCTGAATGTCATTCTTGAACCCCTCCCGGGCTTCGGCAGCGTCGAGCATTTCTGCGCGCAGCCGCATGCGGGCCAGTGGGCCTTTCAGGTCATGAGGCAAACCGGCCAGCAACGTGCGGCGTATCGTTTCCGATTCGGCCAGCGTATCCAGCATGGCATTGAAACGTTCGGCAAGGCGGCGCGTTTCGGTTGGTCCGGAAGGTTCCACACGCTGCGGCTTGCCGGCGGCAAGCTGGTCGGCCGCCTTGGCCAGTCGGGTCAGTGGCCGTGTAATGTGCCAGGAAAATGCGGCAACCATCAGCAGCAAGACTCCCATGCCACCCAGCCAGGCCAGGATGGCGGGCGTGCTGACCGGGGGGGCCAGTTGATCCAGCGGGATCACCAGCCATTCTTGCCGGGGCGGGCCGTCGCTGGTGTCGGGCATCAGCGAGATGTACATCCGGGGAACCGGCCCGCGCGACAACCCGACGCGGGTGCCGTCATCAAGCCGTGCGTTAAGGGCATCCACAAATTTACGCAGTTCACGCCGCAGGTCGTTGGCAGGGGGTAGGGTGTCACTGGGGCGAGGTGTGGCCTGGGCCTCGGTTCGGGCATCACGCCCGCCATCGGCAGCGCGGCTACGGCGCTCAAGCCGCGCATTGGGGGGCAGGGTCCGGGTCCAGAGCCGCCATTCGTCACGCGAGGCCTGGCGCACGAATTCCGCGCGCTGGTCGGCCGGGATTTGCGCCAGCGATTGGCGCAGGGTGCGGATGGTGGTGGCGGTGACTTCGACGGTGACCTGTTCGGTGAATTTCTGGCGAAAATGCGCTACGGTAGCCAGTGTTGCCGCCTGTACCACCAGCAAAGACCCCAGTGTCAGCACGATCAGCCGGGCACTTAGCGAACGGGGTATCAGGCACCGCAAGACGGAAAACCGGCGGGCCATCAGGGTGAAAACCGGTAACCGACACCCCACACGGTCTGAATCCAGCGCGGTTGCCTGGGGTCGTCTTCGATGGCGCGGCGAAGGCGCAAAATGGCAATGTCGATGGCCCGGTCATTGCGCTCGCCTTCGTCATCGTCGCGGGCCAGGGCCAGCAGGCGCTCGCGCGACAGCGGTTTGCCCGGGTTGCGGATCAGGGCTTCAAGCAGGTTGACTTCACCCCCTGTCAGTTTGATGGCTTCGTTCCCCTTGAATAATTGGCGCAGCACGGGATCAAAGCGGAAGGGGCCGAACTCGACGGGCTGTTCTTTGGTCAGGGCCGACGCCCCTTTTTTACGACGCAGCACGGCTTCAATACGAGCCAGCAACTCACGCGGGTCAAAGGGTTTGCCCAGGTAATCGTCAGCCCCGGCTTCAAGGCCAATGACCCGGTCCACCGTCTCGTCTTTGCCGGTCAGCAAGATAATCGGGATGTCTTCGCCTTGTTGTCGCAGGCGGCGGCAGGCTTCAGCGCCATCACCGGCGGGCAGCATGCGGTCCAGTACGACCAGGTCGGGCGCATAACGGGCAATGCGTGCCTCAAGGTCCTGGCTGTCGGGGGCGACCAGGGTGTCGTAATTGTGGCGGTTCAGGTAGTCGGCCAGCAGTTGGCGCAGGGCGGGGTCGTCGTCAACCACCAGCACTTTGATCAGGGTTTTTTCCATAGGATGAAGTGTGCGTGATCGGATGGCGGCGGGCAAGGGCCAGAAATAAACTGAAATGCCTCTTCATACTAAAATGGCGCGATGTCTTTCAGCCCCGATCCCCTCGATACCCTGCAACAGGTTTTTGGTTATGACGCCTTTCGGGGCAATCAGCAGGCCATTGTTGAACACGTCGTCGGGGGTGGCGATGCGCTGGTGCTTATGCCAACGGGGGGTGGCAAGTCATTGTGCTACCAGATTCCGGCACTGGTGCGCGATGGTGTGGGGGTGGTTGTTTCCCCGCTTATTGCGCTTATGCAAGACCAGGTTGATGCCTTGCTCGAGCTTGGCGTACGTGCCGCGTTCCTGAATTCCACCCTCGACTGGCGTGAAGCGCGTCAGGTTGAACTGGCCTTTCAATCGGGCCAGATCGACGTTTTATACGTTGCGCCCGAACGTCTGCTTACCGAACGCTGCCTTGACATGCTGTCGCGCGGAAAAATTGCCTTGTTTGCCATCGATGAAGCCCACTGCGTGTCGCAGTGGGGGCATGATTTTCGCCCTGAATATCTGGGCTTGTCGGTGCTGGCTGAACGCTGGCCCAATGTCCCGCGCCTTGCATTGACGGCAACGGCCACGACCGCAACCCGTCACGAAATTGTCCAGCGGCTCGGGCTCGACAATGCTCAGCAGTTCATTTCCAGCTTCGACCGCCCCAACATTTGCTATCGCATTGTTGAGAAAAACGATGTGCGCCGCCAGTTGTTGCGTTTCATCCAGAATGAACACGCCGGCGATTGCGGTGTGGTATATGCCCTGTCGCGGGCCAAGGTCGAAGAAACAGCCGATTTTCTTTGCGAGCACGGTATCCAGGCCTTGCCGTACCATGCGGGCCTGAGCGCGTCGCGGCGGGCTGAGAACCAGTCCCGTTTCCTGCGTGAAGATGGCATTGTCATGGTGGCGACCATTGCCTTTGGCATGGGTATCGACAAGCCCGATGTGCGTTTCGTGGCGCACATTGACATGCCCAAATCGGTCGAAGGGTATTACCAGGAAACCGGCCGTGCCGGGCGCGACGGTGCGCCTGCAACCGCCTGGCTGGCCTACGGCCTGCAAGATGTCATGCAGCAGCGTCGCATGATTGACGAGTCACCGGGAGAAGAGGGGTTCAAGCGCCGCCTCGGACAGCAGCTGGACGCCATGCTGGGTTTGTGCGAAACCGTCAATTGCCGGCGTCAGCGGTTGCTGGCTTACTTTGACCAGCAGATTGAACCGTGTGGTAACTGCGACACCTGTCTTGAGCCGCCCCAGGCCTGGGACGGCACGATTGCTGCCCAGAAAATGCTGTCGGCGGTTTACCGTTTGTGGCGTGAACGCGGCCAGCGTTTCGGTGGCGGGCACCTGATTGATATCTTGCGCGGCAAGCCAACCGAGCGGGTGCGCCAGAATCAGCACGATACCTTGTCAGTGTTTGGTGTTGGTGCCGATTTGTCAGAGCAGGCCTGGCGCGGTGTGTTGCGCCAGTTGCTGGCCATGAACATTCTGGCTGTTGATCACGAAGGTTACGGTACGCTGGCGCTTACCGATGCCAGCCGGCCGGTATTGAAGGGGGAAACCACCCTGATGTTCCGGCGCGAATCTGAAAAGTCAACCCGTCAGGCGCGCGTGGCCAAACCGCGTGCAGCCCAGCCCGACCTGCCGCCCGAGGCGCAGCACCGCTTTGAAAACCTGCGGGCCTGGCGTGCCGAAGTGGCGCGCAGCCACGGGGTACCGGCCTACGTCATTTTTCATGATGCCACCTTGCGCGAACTGGCGCTGGCCTGCCCGCAAACCCTGGACGACCTGAGCCACATCAGCGGGGTTGGCGTTCGAAAGCGCGATGCCTATGGCGAGGAAGTGCTGCGGTGTGTCAACCTCGCTTAAAGCCATAGATCATCGCTATTAAAGCCATAGATCATTGGTATTTGCAACGATCTGGCGGCCTTCGTGAACACCATGCGCCAGGTAATGGCTCAAGGGGTTGACCCCGGCAGCCATGACATCGGGGTTGGTATCCAGATAGGCGTTCGCGTCAAACCAGACCGAAGGCGTGCGCCCTTCCTGCCACCCGTAAAGCGAATAATGTTGGTATCCGCTGGTTAAATGGTTCTGCACTACCGCATCAGCGACATCCGGATTCAGCGCCAGATAACGTGCTTCATCAAACAGCACTGTCGGGGCACGCCATTCAAGCCGGCCCCAGGCTTCGTAGTGGGCCAGACCGCTGGCGACATCGCCATCGGCAACCGCTTGCGCGACATCGGGGTTGCGTTCCAGGTAAATTCTTTCGTCGAGGCCATAGGGGTTGGACACCTCAGGGGTGTTGGCCAATTTGACCTGATCGTTGAATAACAGGATTTCGATGTTTTCCAGTGTGTCGGTGCCTTCGGTGGCATGGGCAAGGCCTGTCACGCTCAAGCCCGAGGA
>JBAYOZ010000112.1:0-5977 GCA_041677965.1 Pusillimonas sp. | reverse complement strand
TTCACCGCCGAGGTCTACATTCTGTCCAAAGACGAAGGCGGCCGTCACACGCCGTTCTTCAATGGCTACCGTCCGCAGTTCTACTTCCGTACAACTGACGTTACCGGTACCATCGATCTGGGTGCAGAAAAAGAAATGGTTCTGCCCGGCGACAACGTGTCCATGACCGTCAAACTCATCGCCCCGATCGCGATGGAAGAAGGTCTGCGCTTCGCGATTCGCGAAGGTGGCCGTACTGTCGGCGCCGGTGTTGTTGCCAAGATTATTGCTTAATCGGGTAATAATCTAACCACCCAGGGTAAAGGGCAATCGCCCTTTACCTTTATCGTTCTTTAGGACTCTCCATGAAAAACCAGAAAATCCGCATCCGCCTGAAAGCCTTTGATTACAAACTGATCGACCAGTCTGCTGCTGAAATCGTCGATACAGCCAAGCGCACGGGTGCGGTTGTGCGTGGTCCCGTACCACTGCCAACACGTATTCGCCGCTACGACTTGTTGAGCTCGCCCCACGTCAACAAGACAGCCCGTGATCAAATGGAAATCCGTACGCACCAGCGCCTTATGGATATTGTCGATCCTACCGACAAAACCGTAGATGCTCTGATGCGTCTTGACTTGCCTGCTGGCGTCGACGTCGAAATCGCGCTGCAATAAGTCATGCCTGTCGGCAAACGTGCTTTGCCTGTCAGTTCAAACGCCATGCCTTAGCATGGCGTTTGTCATTTTCTGCCCATCGCAATACCGCCTCTGAAGGTTTGTTCCAGGCGGCCCGGTTACGTTGTGGCTTATGTATTACGGGCACGCGTCCCGTTACGTTTCAGCGCTCTCATATGTCTTTGATTCTCGATCCATGGTTCTATCTTGTTGCCATTCCCGGCGTACTTGTTGTCGGTATCGGTAAAGGCGGTTTTGCCGGCGGGTTGGGTATGCTGGCTGTTCCGCTAATGGCCCTGACGGTGTCCCCGGTGCAGGCGGCCAGCATTATGCTGCCCATTCTTTGCGTCATGGATATTACCGGGCTGCGTGCCTGGATCAGCACCTGGAATTCCACGCTCATGATGAAGCTTATTCCAGGGGCTATGTTGGGTACCTTGATTGGTTATCTGACCTTCGAATATGTTAGTGATGCCGCACTTAAGTTGTTACTGGGCCTCATGGCAATAGCCTTTACGCTGAACCATTGGTCAAAGCGTTGGCGCACCGTGACACCACGGCGTGAAATGTCTGAGATAGCCGATCATTTGCAAGGCGGCTTCTGGTCAGGGTTGTCAGGTTTCACCAGCTTTCTGGCGCACGCGGGCGCACCACCCTTAATGATGTATTTGTTGCCAAAGCAGCTGGATAAACGGTTGATGGTAGGCACAGTCACAATTTTCTTCGCAATCGTCAATTACGTAAAACTTGTCCCGTACGCGGCGCTCGGGTTACTGGATGCCACCAACCTGGGGACATCGCTTGTACTGGCGCCCCTTGCCGTTATCGGTGTCAAGCTGGGCATTTACCTGCACGACAAAATAAGCCCGGTAGTGTTCTTCCGGTTGATGTACATCTTTCTGTTTGGCACCGGTGTGAAACTGATGTGGGACGGAGTTGCCGCAAGCCTGTGACGATGTGCGGGCATGAGGCGAGGCTACGCAAAAGTCATAGCGGCCCACGTTAACAAGGCATGAGCAATACTTGAACCATGCTCTCAACCACATATCAGGTGGGTGAAGCCAGTGAGCCACCGGTATACACGGCTTTAACAGCCCGGTCATCGGCCAGCGTCATCAAGACAAACATGACTTCTTCAATACTGTTGCAGTAGCTGTCGCGGAACTTGAGCAACGGCGTTGATTGCCGGTCGAGCACCACCAGGTCAGCATCATACCCGGCCTCAATGGAGCCGATGCAATGGTCAAGGTGCAACGCATTCGCCGCGCCACGGGTAGCAAGGTAAAACGCCTTTACAGAAGATAGCGAATACCCGCCCAACTGCCCCACTTTGTAGGCTTCGCCCATGCTGCGAAGCATGGACAGCGATGTGCCGGCCCCCACATCGGTGGCCAGGCCGGTGCGAACGGCCGCCTGCCCGGAAGCAGGTTCGCAGGTACGCGCAAAATCAAACAGCCCGCTACCCAGGAACAGGTTTGATGTGGGGCAGTGGGTCACGCTGGCGTGCGTATCGGCCAGTCGTTGCCATTCGGGCTCGTGGACATGGATGGCGTGGCCAAACAGGGCGCGCGGACCGACAAGCCCAAAATGGTCATACACATCAAGATAACCATTTTGTCCGGGGAATAACGACTTGACCCAGGCCACTTCATCGAGGTTCTCGCTAAGGTGGGTTTGCATGTAGGTTGAAGGGTTGGCTTTCCACAACGCGCCCGCCGCCTCTAGTTGTGCCGCAGAACTGGTAGGGGCAAACCGTGGCGTGATGGCATAGTGCAACCGGCCTTTACCATGCCAGGCATTGATCAAGGCCTGCGAATCGTCATATCCGGACTGTGCGGTATCGAGTAACGCATCCGGGGCATTACGATCCATCAGGACCTTGCCTGCAATCATGCGCATGTCGCGTTTCGAGGCAGCCTCGAAGAACGCCTGTACCGAGTTGGGGTGAACAGTGCAATAGACGGCGGCGGTAGTTGTGCCAACACGAAGCAGTTCGTCAATAAATATATTGGCAACACCTTGTGCATAGCCCAGATCAGCATAGCGCTGTTCGGCAACGAAAGTATATGTATTCAACCAGTCAATCAACTGTGCGCCATAGGCACCGATGATTTGCATCTGGGGGTAGTGCACATGCGTGTCGATAAAGCCGGGTACCACCAGGGCGTTGGGATAGTGAACCAGCGCGGCATCGGAAAGCAACGGGTGGGAAGCATCCCATGGGCCGGCATACTCGATCGTGCCGTTGAAGGTGACGATCAGCCCGTCAGATTCGTAATGCAAGGCCTTGGCACCCTCGGTGAACGGGTTGCCACGAAAAGTTATGTAAGCACAGCGCAATGCGTTGCGCGATCGCAGGATGGTCATGTGAAGACTCCGTAACGGCGGGGTGAGCCCGGTGCCTGTGACCGGAACACGACATCTGGCAACTGCGGGGCGGGTGCCGATGCAACGCTAAACTGTTGTGATACTTGCAAAAAACGCGCGCGACATGCTAAAGTAGCAAGCTTAGCCAAAAAAGCATTGCTTTGGCAATGGTATCGTGTTTTTTGGTTTAAACAAGAATTGTGGCTGCATGCCAGAACAGTTGCGGTTTGTTGCGCCGCTGCTGGTAACTGTTTTAGCAAGCATACACGTAATTTAGCCCCGACCAATCGTAGTCGGGAATGGAGAAAATGATGTCGAACTCGACACCTACGCCTGCCGCACATCGGCTTGGCCTTGTGGGTCGCAAAGTTGGCATGACCCGTATTTTTACCGAGGAAGGCGAGTCCATCCCCGTAACAGTACTGGACGTGTCCAACAACCGCGTCACACAAGTCAAGACCCCTGAAGTAGATGGCTATGCGGCTGTGCAAGTTGCATACGGTACACGTCGCGCTTCCCGCGTGACCAAGCCGGTTGCCGGGCATTACGCCAAAGCTGGCGCTGAAGCTGGCAGCATCCTCAAAGAATTCCGCCTTGACCCCGCAAAAGCCGCCGAATTTACGGCCGGTTCTGTTGTGGCTGTCGAAAGCGTTTTCGAAGCTGGTCAAAAAGTTGACGTTACAGGCACAACCATCGGTAAGGGTTTCGCCGGTACCATCAAGCGTCACCACTTTGGTTCGCAGCGTGCATCACACGGTAATTCCCGTTCGCACCGCGTTCCTGGTTCTATCGGTCAGGCTCAAGACCCGGGTCGTATTTTCCCCGGCAAGAAAATGGCTGGTCACCTGGGTGACGTAACCCGCACTGTTCAAAATCTTGACATCGTTCGCGTCGACGCAGAACGCGGTTTGTTGCTGGTCAAGGGCGCTGTCCCTGGTCACAAGAATTCCGACGTTATCGTTCGTCCGGCCATCAAGATGTCGGCCAAGAAAGGGGCGTAATCAATGGAACTCAAGCTCCTGAACGAACAAGGTCAATCAGCCGCTACCTATGCAGCGCCTGACACCGTCTTCGGTCGTGATTTCAACGAAGCACTGGTTCACCAGATCGTCGTTGCATTCCAGGCCAATGCACGCAGCGGTAATCGCGCGCAAAAAGACCGTGCCGAAGTCAAGCACAGCACCAAGAAGCCCTGGCGCCAGAAAGGCACCGGTCGCGCTCGTGCTGGTATGACATCCTCGCCGATCTGGCGCGGAGGTGGTCGCGCATTCCCGAACTCGCCCGACGAAAACTTCTCGCAAAAAGTCAACAAGAAAATGTATCGCGCCGGTATCCGTGCGATCCTTTCGCAGCTGGCTCGTGAAGACCGTATTGCGGTTGTTGAAAGCTTCGATCTCGAATCCCCCAAAACCAAGCTGGCAGCTGCCAAGCTCAAGGGCATGGGCCTCGACTCGGTACTCATCATCACCGATACCGTCGACGAAAACGTTTACCTCGCAACACGCAACCTGCCGCATGTTGCTGTTGTCGAACCGCGTTATGCCGATCCGCTGTCCCTGATCCACTACAAAAATGTGTTGATCACCAAGTCGGCTATCGCTCAACTCGAGGAGATGTTGGGATGAACGCCGAACGCTTAATGCAAATTATCCTGGCTCCTGTCGTGACTGAAAAGTCAACGTTCGTTGCCGAAAAAAATCAGCAAGTCGCTTTCCGCGTCGTAGCCGATGCTACCAAGCCTGAAATCAAGGCCGCGGTCGAGCTGCTCTTCAAAGTCGAAGTCGATTCCGTTCAGGTCCTGAACCAGAAAGGCAAGCAAAAGCGCTTTGGTCGTTTCGTCGGTCGCCGTCGTAACGAACGCAAAGCCTATGTTTCCCTGAAAGAAGGTCAGGAACTCGACTTTACGGAGGTGAACTAAATGGCACTCGTTAAAGTCAAACCGACCTCGGCGGGCCGTCGTGGCATGATCAAGGTGGTATCGCCTAATCTGCACAAAGGCGCACCTTACGCACCGCTGCTCGAAAAGCAAACGCGTGGTTCCGGTCGTAACAACAATGGTCACATCACGGTACGTCACCGTGGGGGTGGTCACAAGCAGCACTACCGTCTGGTCGACTTTCGTCGCAACAAAGACGGCATCGCCGCCAAAGTTGAGCGTCTGGAATACGACCCCAACCGTACTGCCCACATTGCGCTCTTGTGCTATGTCGATGGCGAGCGCCGTTACATCATTGCCCCTCGTGGTCTTGAAGTCGGTGCAACGCTCATGTCGGGTAAAGATGCCCCTATCCGTGCCGGTAATACATTGCCTATCCGCAATATTCCGGTCGGTACCACCATCCACTGCATCGAAATGATGCCTGGCAAAGGTGCCCAGCTGGCTCGCTCGGCAGGTGCATCCGCGGTCCTGATGGCACGTGAAGGCGTGTACGCTCAGGTGCGTCTGCGCTCTGGCGAGGTTCGCCGTGTGCACATCGATTGCCGCGCCACCATTGGTGAAGTGGGTAACGAAGAACACAGCTTGCGTCAAATCGGTAAAGCCGGTGCCATGCGCTGGCGTGGTGTGCGTCCTACAGTTCGTGGTGTTGCCATGAACCCGGTCGATCACCCGCACGGTGGTGGTGAAGGACGTACAGGTGAAGGTCGTGAACCGGTCAGCCCATGGGGTACACCGGCCAAGGGCTATCGCACTCGTAGCAACAAGCGCACAGACAACATGATTGTCTCGCGTCGCAAGCGCAAGTAAGGGGCGTACATAATGGCACGTTCGATTAAAAAAGGCCCATTCGTCGACGATCACCTGATCAAAAAGGTAGATGCGGCCGTCGAAGGCAAAGACAAAAAGCCGATCAAAACCTGGTCGCGCCGTTCCACCATCCTGCCCGAGTTCATTGGGCTGACGATTGCTGTGCACAATGGCCGCCAGCACGTTCCCGTTTACATCAACGAGAACA
>JBAYOZ010000111.1:0-6090 GCA_041677965.1 Pusillimonas sp. | reverse complement strand
GACATCCAGTCTTCAAAGCTTGCGCCTTCCGGACGAGTCCAGGTCGGTTGATCGTTTACTGCTTGCTCGCTCATAAAATCACCTTTTGGTTAATGCATGACAAAGCCGCCATTGACAGCCAGTACTTGGCCGGTCACAAAACGTGACAGACCGGATAAAAGAAAGACAATGACACCGCTGACGTCTTCGGGAACCTGTGCACGCTGAATGGCGCGCTGGTTTTCATAAAGCTCGTGACGGTGTTGGGGCACGTATTCAGTAGCCTCAACCAGCGTCAGACCCGGTGCTACGGCGTTGACGGTGATATTGTCTGCACCCATTTCACGCGCCATGGAATGGGTCATGGCAATGACAGCCCCCTTGCTGGCCACATAGGCCATCAGGTTGGGCGCACCCCACAGGGCCGTGTCGGACGCCAGGTTGACCACGGCTCCGTGCCCTGAAGCGCGCAGTGCGGGCAAACAGGCCTGTGTCATCAGCCAGCACCCCCTGACATTGACCGTCATGACCCGATCGAACATGTCGATCTGCAACTCTTCCATGGTCTTGCCACCAGAATTCGTAATGGCGGCGTTATTGACCAGGCCGTCAAGCCCCCCGAACAGGCGGGACGCCTGATCGGCGCACATGCGGATGGACTCGGGGCTGGACTGATCGAACACAAGGGTGTGCGCTGTAAAACCCTCGGCCTCGAGGCGGTTTTTGGCCTGTTCCAGTTCGGCTTGCAGAATGTCGGCCAGAACAACCGAAGCACCGGCTTGCAGGGCCAGACGGGCCAGATCGAAACCCAGCCCACGGGCCGCACCCGTAACCAGGACACGCCGACCTGCCAGCACTTGCGCCGCGATTTGTGCCGAATTGTTGATGTGCTGATTCATGGTGTGCCTTTACGCCGTTGTTGTGGTGATTTTCGGGATGTAATGCAGGCAACGACGCTCGGCCCAGACCACAACGGCGTACGCCACAATACCGATGACCGTCAGCCCCAAAATTGCCACGAACACACCCGCTGTATTGCCCTGGCCTTCAGAGTCAACCAGCAAAAAGCCCAGACCTTTGTTGCCACCGACCAGCTCGCCGACCGTAACCCCGATAACCGCCAGGGTGGAACCGATACGCAAACCTGAAAACAGCGCAGGCAGCGACGACGGGAACTCGACCAGACGGAAAATCTGCCAGCGGGTAGCATTCAGTGTGCGTACCAGGTTGACCATGTCGGGGTCTACCGTACGGATTGCCGACAGCACGTTGATCATGATCGGGAAGAATACGATCAAGAGACCGACCAGGATTTTGGGGTAAATGGTGTAACCCATCCACATCACGAACAGCGGCGCAAATGCCACTTTCGGGGCAATTTGCAAGGCCAGAATGTACGGCGACAGCACGGATTCGGTGGTGGGTGACAACCCCAGCACCACACCCACGAACAGGCCCAGCATCGCACCCAGAATGAAGCCCAGCACGACCTCAAGCGCGGTGTAACCGAAGTGTTCAACCAGGTTTCCGTCATTCCACATACGGAAGAATTCCGTGACGACCGATGTGAATTTGGGCCAGATGTACTCGGGCGTGTCGAGCAGACCTGGCAACCACTGCCAGGCTGCCAGCACTGCAAGCAATACGGCCAGACTGCACGTTAACGTAAATGCATGCTTGGACATGCCAGCTCCTTTCGCAGGGGATGAACTACGTGAGGCTCCTGCGGGTGCGTCGACACTGGCCGCGGAAGAACTCAAACTCATTGACCGACTCCAACGAACTGGTTGGTATACAACTCGTCGAGCGGGGAAGCCTTGCTGACAATGCCTTCAGCCACATAGAACTCTTGAACCTTGGCCAGGCGATCAGGGTCCATCTTGCCCAATACGGGCTGTTTGGCGTAAACGTACTGGTTGTAAAGATCCATGATCTGGCGCACTTCAGACTCTTTACCCTTGAACGCCGGGTTGGCTTCAACATAGGCGGCGACCGCCTTGTCGGTGTCCGTCATGATGAGATTCATGCCCTTGAGCGTTGCGCGAACGATTTTCTGGATGAGCTCAGGGTTGTTTTTAATGGACTCATCAGACGCCAGAATGGCCTGGGCCATGCTGTCGAAGGTTTCATTGGCCGGCATCAGAGCCACTTTTTTGCCCGCTGTTCGGGCACCGACAACCCAGTCAGGCACACCGGCCATGGCATCGGTTTTGCCAGAAGCAAACAGTTGCCATACACCAGCGGGGCCAGCCGCCTGAATGTCAGCATCGTTGCGCGTCAGACCTGCCTTGCGCAGCGTACCCAGCAAGGCGTAGTACGTGGTGTCGGTATAGGCCATGACCGAAATGGTTTTACCCTTGAGTTCAGCCGGTTTGGTAATGGGGTTGGCCTCGTCGGAAGCGACCAGCGTTAATGAACCGGCACCCAGCACGGCGACGGCCTTGACGGGAATACCATTGGCACGGACGATGATCGGGGTGTCACCTATGGCACCGCCAATCACGGCATTGCCGGCACCAATCTGCTTGGCCACATCAACACCGCCCTTGCCTGCCACGAAATTGACCTTCAAGCCTTCCTCGGCAAAATACCCCTGATGATCCGCAATCAGCCACGGGGCAAATGCAGTCAAGGTTTTGGGCGCAGGCAACAGGTAGGTAATTTCCTGCAGGCTCTTGCCGTGGTTATCGGCCATCGCGGCGGGAGCAGTGAACAGCGCACAAGCGCTGAGCGCAGTCATGGCGAATAATTTTTTCATGAAATCCTCCGGTAGGAATGTGATGCGGGTTTTTATAAAGGGGTTACGACACTACTGTTTACGACTGTGGGTAAAAACAATGACGACATTGATGGCGGCTGCGCATCAGTGCAGGTGTTCTTCCTTGCCAATCTTGAGCAAATCCATAAGACGTCCGACCAGCGGCCCGACTTCGTGCATCTTGCGTCGTTCAAGGGGGTTTTCACGGTGAGGCAACTGGATGGGAATCTCTTCAATGACCGTACCCGGACGCTCGCTCATGACCAGCAGGCGGTCTGACAGCGCCACAGCCTCAACCAGGTCATGGGTGATGAACAGTGCCGTGCGCTTTTTCTCGAACAGCATTTCAGCAAGATCTTGCTGCAGCACCATCTTGGTCTGGGCGTCCAGTGCTGAAAACGGTTCATCGAGCAGCATGACCTGTGGATCAACCGCCAGAGTTCGTGCCAGCGCAGCACGCTGACGCATGCCACCGGACAGCTGGTATGGATAGTGCTTTTCAAAGCCTTTGAGATGGCACTTGTGCAGCAATTCGTGGGCAACACTCATGCGCTCGGCACGGGCGACGCCTGCAACTTCAAGACCCAGGGCAACGTTGTCTTCAATGGTGCGCCACTGCATCAACAAGTCTTTCTGCAGCATGAAAGCCACTTCGCGAACAGGTCGGGTAACCAGTTTGCCGGCAACATAAACCTCGCCCTCTGTGGGCTGATAAAGACCCGACCCCATATTCAGCAGGGTGCTTTTGCCGCAGCCTGAAGGACCGATCAGCGAGACGACCTCGCCCTTGTTGATGGACAAGGACACATTGGTCACTGCGGTAATCGGTTTGGACGTTTGCTTGTCGATAAACGACTTTCGCACGTTCCGGAATTCGATTTCAACCATCCGGCTGGACTCCTAGAGTGTTGTCTGAATGGCAACCTTGTTAATGACACCAGGATCACACCACCCACACAATGTTTTATATATGAACTGACGTTTTCTTAATTGAACAAACTTTATCGCTTCAATGCCAGAACACATAGTAGGGAAAACCCTTTAACATCATCGCAATGCCCTTGACAACACCCTCTAAAAGACCTTTCGGCAGCAAAATTTCACGTAAAAAACCAATTTAAAACAATAAGTTAGTTAAAAATAGCTGGTAGCATTAGGGGTTTCCACCAATAGATCCCTGTTTTGACGACGCCTACACTTACCATAAATAAAACGCTGTTTAATATATGGAACAATTAACTACATATTAATCTCTGATTGTTCCATGCCATGCCCTTTAACCGGAGGCCAATACATGCTAGATCGCTACCTTACGCCCTGCTACCTTGAACCCCACCAGGCGCGTACATCCGAACCCACTGCGTACGAAAACCTGTTGGGTGATACGCTCGAACGCGCGTACGCATCCGGCGTTACCACCATTGAATCTTTGGCTGCCTTCCTGAACGAGCAAGGTCCGCAACCGCTTACGACCGACCTCTGGACACCTGATGTACTGACGGCCGAACTGGCACGCCTGGCCGCCGACTAACCTCTCCCGGAATGACTCATGAGCACAGCTAACGCAGCCGCAACCGCGGCCAACAACGAAGAAGCCATCCAGAAAATCCTGACCGATGGCATCAAAGACTTGTGGTATGCCATCTGCCCTTCAAATTTCGTCAAGGACACCCCTGTTTCATTGCGCCGACTTGGCCTTAAACTGGTGCTGTGGCGTGACGCCGAGGGCAAGGCCCACTGCCTTGAAGATCATTGCCCGCACCGTGGCGCACCGCTGTCATTCGGTATCCCGCTGGGCAACAAAATTGCCTGTGGCTACCACGGTGTCGAAGTGCGCTCTGATGGTACGGTTGTGTCGGTACCCGGTAGCCCCGGCTGCAAGCTTGAAGGCTCACGCCCCACACGTGCTTTCCACCTGCAAGAAAGCAACGGCGTAATCTTCATGTTCAATTCATCGCAGAACATTGACGAACCGCCTCCACTGGTTTTGCCCGAACAACTGGTTTCCGAAGAATGGTCCAGCTTCCTGTGCTACACCGAATGGCGTGGCGATTACCGCTACGTGATCGACAACGTTATGGACCCGATGCACGGCACCTACCTGCACAAGCAATCGCACAGCATGGCGTCAGGTTCACGCTCGGCCCAGTTCCAGCTGCGTGACACTGAGCACGGCGTTATTTTTGAAAAGGCCGGCCAGCGCGATGTGAATTTTGACTGGTCTGAATGGGCTGACACCGGCCTGCACTGGATGCGCCTTGAAATCCCCTACCCCAAAACCGGTGGTCCTGGCGGCAATTTCTGCATCATTGGGTGCTTCACCCCCATCGCTCCGAACCTGGCATCAGTATTCTTCTGGCGTGTGCGCAAGGTATCCGGCTGGGAACGTGACTCATGGCGCTTCCTGTACAAAAACCGTCTTGAAGCGCGCCACTGGGCGGTACTTGAACAAGACCGTGTCGTGCTCGAAAAAATGGAACCCGACGCCAACCAGCGTGAACATCTGTATCAACATGATGTTGGTATCACACGGATTCGCCGTCAGTTGCGCAAACTCGCCACCGAACAATTGGCACGCGGGGTCAAGTAAAAACCCAAACAGAATAATCACCCACAGTTTTGGCTGTGCGCCCGCTGTTCCGGGCGTTCTTGCAGGCGGCATTGTTCTATAGGACAATGCCGCTTTTTAGTTCATATATAAAACAAGAATTGATTATGCAAGCATTCACAACGACTGCCAGTGGTTTAGAGGGTTCCGAGACAGACAAGGCCGATAAATATTCGGTGCCGGGGCTTGAGCGCGGCCTGAGAATCCTGGCCGAATTTTCGCGCGACACGCCCACCTTGTCGGCCCCCGAACTGGCCAGGCGCCTGCAGGTGCCACGTACAACAATCTTCCGCCTGCTGGTTACCCTGGAAAGCCTGGGATTTGTCGAACGTCTGAACAACGGGCGCGATTTCCAGCTGGGAACTGCTGTGTTGCGTCTGGGCTTCGAATACCTGGCGTCACTCAGCATCACCGAACTCAGCCGCCCGATTCTCGAGCGTTTGCGCAATGACACGGGATACTCATCCAATCTGGTCATTCGTGACGGGCGCGATATTGTTTATGTACAGAAAGTTGCTCCGGTATCAGTGTTCAGCAGCTCTGTCCATATTGGTACCCGGCTGCCAGCACACGCCACCGTACTGGGGCGGGTATTGCTCAGCCATCACACACTTGATGAGCTGCGCGCGCTTTACCCTGAAGAACACCTGAAAATCCACAACCCGCACACACCGCCGACCGTGCTTGAGCTGTTCAGCCTGGTACAGGCCGACAAGGCCAGGGGTTATGTGCTTGAGGAAGGTTT
>JBAYOZ010000110.1:0-6162 GCA_041677965.1 Pusillimonas sp. | reverse complement strand
GGCAAGGGCTTTCACACCATACAGTCCATGATCGCCATTGGTTCGGGCGGTGTGTATGGCAAGGGTTACATGGAAGGTACCCAGACCCACCTTGATTTCATCCCTGAACGCACGACCGATTTTGTGTTTGCCGTGTATGCAGAAGAATTCGGTCTGTATGGTGGGATTCTGTTGCTGGTGCTGTACTTTTTGCTGATCGGCCGGGGGCTTGTGATTACTGCGGGTGCAACGACCCAGTACGGACGCCTGCTTGCCGGGGCGCTGGCCATGATGTTCTTTGTGTACGTTTTCGTGAACATTGGCATGGTAACCGGCATCTTGCCGGTTGTCGGTGTGCCATTGCCGTTTCTCAGTTATGGCGGTACGGCCTTGCTGACGCTGGGCGTGGCGTGCGGCCTGTTAATGAGTATCAGCAGGCATCGCAACGCGGTGCGTTAGCCGCTGCGGCGTTAGCTGGCGAACAGCGGCAAGGTGGCCAGGCCATCAAGTATTTTCTTGACCGGGGCCGGAACCGCCAGCTTGTCGGTGCCAGCCAGCGCCAGCCAGTGCTGTACGGGTGATGGTTCGGCCAATGCCGGGGCCTCGACCTCAACCCGCCATGGCGTGATATCAAGCTTGAAGTGTGAAAACACATGTTGCAGCCCGGCCATTTTTCCAGAGGCCTGCACTGTAATGCCCCGATGGGTGCACCAGCGTTGCAATGCGTCCTCGTCGTCAAATTGCGGCAAGCTGAGTAAACCACCCCAGATGCCGCTGTCGGCACGTTGTTCGAGCAATACCTTGCCGTTATGAGTCAGTACCAGCATGTGGCACGTGCGCAGCGGTATGGCTGCCCGGGGTTTCGGTGTGGGTAAGGTGTTTTGCAAGTTGTGCATCCTGGCGTGGCAGCCGTTTTGCAGCGGGCATTGGCCGCAAGACGGGTTGCGGCGTGCACATGGGCCAGACCCAAGGTCCATCAAGCCTTGCGTATAGGCACGAATATCCAGTGTGTCAGGTGCTGCGTCCAGTACGCTGTGAGCCAGTTCCCACAGTTTTTTGTCAATGGCCGTACTGCCGGGGTAACCTGCAATGCCAAACCACCGCGTGAAAACGCGCTTGACGTTGCCGTCCATTATCGGGGTGCGAACCTGCCAGGCAAAAGCGGCGATGGCTCCTGCTGTGGACCGCCCGATACCGGGCAGCCCTGCAATCAGGGCAGGGTCTTCAGGAAACTTGCCGTTGTAGTGTTCTTGAACGGTCTGTGCGCAGCGGTGCAGGTTGCGTGCGCGTGCATAGTAGCCCAGGCCCGCCCAGTAAGGCATGACCTCATCCTGGCGTGCCCGTGCCAGGTCGCCCAAGGTCGGGAAGCGTTCAAGAAAGCGTTCGTAATATCCCAGAACGGTACTGACCTGGGTTTGCTGCAGCATGATTTCCGACAGCCAGATGGTGTAGGCATCGTAACTTTGCTGCCAGGGCAGGTGGTGGCGGCCGTGCTGTTTTTGCCAGTTAACGACGGCCGCCGCGAAGGTGGCCGGCGTTACCGGGTCGGCGGCGTTGAATGCACCTGGCTGCGCAGGTGTCGGGGTGTGTTCGGGCATGGTGCCTAGAATCTTGTGTTACGTGTAACTGACCAGCGCGCCGAGAGAGCGGCCAGAAGGGCAACCGCCACAATCGAGAAAAGCAGCCATATGCTGTCGGGCAGCACCAGTTCGATGCGAGTGCCGTAGCTGGCCGCCAGATTGGCCAGGGCTGTGTTCAGTGGTTGCAGGGCCGCTTGCGCGAAGGCAATGGCCAAAAGGCTGGCCAGCACGCCAGTAAAGGCCCCCAGGTACAAAAACGGGCGATGCACGAACGATTCGGTTGCCCCGACCAGACGGGCGACGGCGATTTCTTCACGCTGGCTAAGTGCCTGCATGCGCACCGTGTTGAACACCGTGGCCAGGACGATCAGGGCAACGCCGATAGCCAGCATACCAAGCCCGATCGTAATGAAATCAAGAATGGCGGCCAGCCGCTGCACCCAGGCCGCGTCGTGCTGCACCGTGTGCACATCGGGTGATGACCCCAGGTCTTTGACCAGGGTGGCCGTGACGGCAGGCAGGTTTTCAACCGGGCCCAGAGTGACCAGAACGGCATCGGGCAACGGGTTGTCGGGCAATACCGACAGGGCATCGGCCCAGTTGGGGTTGCGCTTGAGGCTGGCCAGCGCCTCTTCGCGGGTTACTATGCGGGCCGACTCAACCACGTCGGCATAGTTGCTGTTTACGCTGTTGAGCACGTTCTGGCTGGCCTGAGGTGCTGCGCCGGGTTTCATGAACACCGTTATTTCAGGCGAAATGGACACTTCCTTGACAACGGGCTGGGCGGCCTTCAGAAAGCTTGCGCCAAGAATGGGCAATGCCAGGGTCAGGGCGATGACCAGCAGGTTGGCTACCGATGAAAACGGGTGCAGCCAAAGCCGGCGCAGTGCTACCAAAATGGCGTAGCGGTGTTGTCTGAACCAGCGTTTCATGCGGCAACCCCTGCGAAGTCGTTGAAGCCACCGGCTGTGATCTGTAGTGTACGGTTGGCGTATTCGGCCATCAGTGATGTGTCATGGGAAGCGATGAGTGTTGTGACACCCACCCGGTTGAAATCGCGAAAGACATCAAGAATGCGCCGGGTGCTTTCACGGTCGAGGTTGGCCGTGGGTTCATCGGCGATAAGAATGGCAGGACGGTTCAC
This sequence comes from Pusillimonas sp., assembly GCA_041677965.1. Taxonomy (GTDB): domain Bacteria; phylum Pseudomonadota; class Gammaproteobacteria; order Burkholderiales; family Burkholderiaceae_B; genus Neopusillimonas. The sequence goes on along the minus strand of JBAYOZ010000110.1, from coordinate 3,459 downwards.
AATGGCGCGGGCAATGGCCAGGCGTTGTTGCTCACCGCCCGACATTTCGACAGGGTTCAGGTCTTCCTTGCCCGAGAGCCCGACTTTTTCAAGGGCTGCACGGGCCCGTGAAACGGCTTGCCCGTGCTCAAGGCCGACAACGGTCAGGGGTAGCAGGACGTTATCGATGGCCGAGCGGTCGAACAGCAAGTGGGCGTCTTGCAAAATAACGCCAACCGCGCGGCGCAGGTAAGGGCGTGCACGTGCCGGCATTTTGTCAATGCGCTGGTTTTTGACGGTGATGCTGCCGCGGCTGGGGGGCTCGAGCCCACCGATCAGTTTGAGCAGGGTTGACTTGCCGGCCCCGGACGGGCCCGAGACAAAAACAAATTCGCCCGCGTCGATGCGAAAGTTGATGTCGGCCAGAATGTTTCTACTGCGGCCGTAAGACTTGAAGACGTGCTGAAACTCGATCATGGCAACCAGCAAAAGGAAACCGGGTTAAATCACCCGGATGAGTAATCTGGCTATTCTATGTGATTATGATATGGTCCTTCGCGGCAAACTCAGCTTCATCCGGATAATTTATGGTACCGATGTCCCCTGTCAGGCGCTTTGCAAAGACATTTTTTTCCTGGCACAACCCCCGTTTTCGCGGCGTTGTGTACCAGGTAGTGTTGCTGGCTGCCGTTGTTATGGGTGTTGCGTTTCTGGTCAGCAATGCACTGGGGAATCTGGCTGCCCGCAACGTTGCGACCGGTTTCGGGTTTTTGGGTAATGAAGCGGGGTTTGCCATCAGCGAGTCGGTGTTGGGCTACAGCCCATCCGATACCTACGCGCGGGCAATTGGTGTCGGGTTGCTCAATACACTGAAAGTGGCGCTGGCCGGCGTGGTGCTGGCCACCTTGCTTGGCGGTCTGGTGGGGCTGGCGCGACTGGCCCGCAATGGTTTGCTGGCCGCGCTGGCCCGAACCTACATCGAGGCCATGCGCAATGTGCCGTTACTGCTGCAGCTGTTCTTCTGGTACGCGCTGATTACCGAGGTGGCGCCACCGGCACGTCAGGCCATTGAGTTCTTGCCCTCTGTGTTCATGTCGAACCGAGGCTTGATGTTGCCCTGGTTTGATTTGCACACGATGGCCTGGTCGGTGCCTGTGCTGCGGGGTTTCAATTTTTCCGGGGGGCTTGCCATAAGCCCGGAGTTTCTGGCCTTGCTCTTGGGGCTGGTCTTGTATACCTCGGCATTTATCGCTGAAATTGTGCGCTCGGGTATTCAGTCGGTAAGCTCAGGGCAATGGTTGGCCGGTCGTGCCCTGGGGCTGTCCGAGCGTCAGGTTTTGCGGGCTGTGGTCACGCCGCAAGCGCTGCGGGTGATGGTGCCACCCATGACCAGCCAGTATCTGAACCTTACCAAAAACAGTTCATTGGCTGTTGCGGTGGGCTATCCCGACATCGTTTCAATTGTAAATACAGCCATTAACCAGACCGGCCAGGCCATTGAGGGGGTGCTGATCATCATGGCAGCCTACCTGACAGTCAGCCTTGCCATCGCCGGGCTTATGAACTGGTATAACCGTCGCATGGCGTTGGTGACACGGTGATGGCGGTGCTGTCCGGGGGCGCTGGTCAAGGCAAACGGTGGCTGTGGGGGCTGGTGGCGACCCCCCTGAATGCCATTCTTACGGTATTTTGCGTCGGGGCGCTGGCATTGGCTGTTCCGCCAGTGCTCGACTGGTTGTGGTTCGATGCACGTTTTACGGCCCGTTCGGCAAACGAGTGTCGTGAAGCTGCAGGGGCCTGCTGGGCGGTCATTGCTCACAAATACCGTCTGGTTTTATTTGGTATTTATCCCTACGATGAGCAATGGCGGCCGTTGCTTGCCAGTATCTTGCTGGTGGTTCTGGTGGCGCTCAGTTGTGTGCGTGCGTTCTGGCGCGCCTGGCTGGCACTGGTATGGCTGGTGGTGCTGGCCAGCGTGGCCGCCCTGATGTGGGGTGGTTTTGCGGGCCTTGCCTATATTGAAAACCGCCTTTGGGGGGGGCTGCCCCTGACCCTGATGCTGGCGACATTCGGCATTGGTCTGGCGTTTCCCCTGGGCGTGCTGCTGGCGTTGGGCCGACGCAGCAATCTGCCGGCAGTGCGTGCGCTTTGCGTGGTGTATATCGAACTGATCCGGGGTGTACCCCTGATCAGTGTGCTGTTTCTGGCCTCGGTCATGCTGCCGTTGTTCATGCCCGAAGGAATCACCATAGACAAGCTGCTGCGCGTCCAGGTGGCCATTGTGTGTTTTGTGGCGGCCTACATTGCTGAAACCGTCAGGGGTGGTCTTCAGGCTGTTCCGGTCGGGCAGTATCAAAGTGCCGATGCCCTGGGGCTGGGTTACGGGCAGAAAATGACGGCCATCATCTTGCCCCAGGCGCTGCGCACGGTGGTGGGGCCCTTGACGGGCATTTTTATCTCGTTATTCAAAGATACGTCCCTGGTGGTTGTTGTCGGTATCTTCGACCTGACCCAGGCAGCCAAGACGGCCCTTGCCGACGCGCAGTGGCAGGGTTTCAGCACCGAGGTTTACCTGTTCATCGCCGTTATCTATTTTGTATTCTGCTTTGCGATGTCGCGTTACAGCCATGCGCTCGAGCGCGGCTGGTCGCATTGATGAATAAAAATGTAACAGTCAGGTGCCGCAATGCTTGTTAGCATTGAAAAGATCAGGACCTTTTGTCCTTACCCGGAGAAAAATATGAAAGTATCAATGCGTTTTAACCGCGCTATCGCAGGTGTGGGTATTGCAGCGTTGCTGACAGGGTGTGCTGCCGTCAATGACACCATGGGGGGTATGAGCCAGGGTGGACGAACCGCAGTCGGTGCAGGTGCAGGTGCGGCTATTGGTGCGGGGCTGGGCGCCATTATTGCCGACAGCAGCAAGGGGGCACTTATTGGTGCCGGTATCGGGGCCATTGCAGGCGGTATTGCCGGGTTCAACTGGTCGGGCGTGAAAAGCGACATGCAGCAATCGGGTGCAAGCCGCCTCGGGCTTGACGTCATTGAAATGCCAGACGGCTCTTTGAAGGTGCTGATTCCCAGCCATGTATCGTTCGATACAGGCAAGTACGCGCTCAAGCCCGAGCTTTTGCCGGTACTTGATAGCGTAGCGCGGGCGCTGGCACAACACCCCGAGTTGCGTGCCAAGGCAATCGGGTATACCGACAGCACGGGCACCGCGCAGGTTAACCAGCGCCTGTCGCTTAACCGTGCCCTGGCCGTCAGCAATTACATTGCGGGTCGTGGCATTGCCGGCAATCGCCTGATGTCAGAAGGCCTTGGCCCAAGCAACCCGATTGGTGACAACAACACTACCCAGGGGCGTGCTCTGAATCGTCGCGTTGAGCTGTTCTTGTATGCAGTTCGTTAGGCCTTGATGCTGTCAGGGGGAAATGGCGGGTCTGTACAGCGCCATTGTCTGCCAGCAATATCTGGCAG
>JBAYOZ010000109.1:0-6190 GCA_041677965.1 Pusillimonas sp. | reverse complement strand
GGGCTTTGATTTGGCGCCTCAGGCAACAGACACCGGCTCCGCCAGGGCCGATTCAGCAGCGACCATGCCCGACACAATGAATTCGGAAATGTCGCCCATCGAGTTGTAGTACGGCCCCCATAACGACCCGCACTCGCCAATGGCATACAGGCGCGGAATAGGCTCGCCATCAAGGTCAAGCACGCGCTGGCTGCTGTCGTGCTGTGGCCCGCCGTGGGTATTCAGGAATACCGGGAACATGGGGCCAACCGCGTAATACGGCCCTTTATCAAGCGGTACGGTAAATTCCTGACGATCAAACTCGATGCCACTGCCTTGCGCACATGCCGCGTTATACGCCTGGATAGTTTCTTTCAGGCCCCCGGCATCCATTGAACCGGCCTCGCACACGCCGGGAATACGCGGATACGTGCATTTGGCTGCCAGTTCCTCGAGCGTGTCGGCCTGGATGATCCAGCCTTTTTCAAGCTCGGCCTGGTTGTCCTCGCTCCAGCGCGGGGTACGCGAGTTCAGTGTGGACATGACGGCACCGGCAGCTTTCGCCTTATCGTCAAATATCAGGAAGCTGGGAACATTCAGGTACTCGGGCACTTCGGTGTCCATGGCCAGCCAGACCGGCCGGTTCATCAAACCGTGCTGTACCAGTGAGGTGTCAACAGTTTCGTTATAAAAGCGGCGCCCCTTGCGATTCACAATAATGACGCTGCCGGCGTCCTTGAATACGCCATGCTTGTATCCAAACCCGGCCACCTTGTTGAAGTCGTAGGTGTTGTACACATAACCTTCCTCAACCTTGATACCCCAGTTCAACGGGCCAGCTACCGCATTCATGTGCCATAGCCTGGCCCCGGCGCGTTGCGCCATGCGGATGCCGTCACCGGTCAGGTTGGGGCTGCCGGCAAAATACACCGGACACTGCGCAACGTGTTGCTGCAGAAGGGCTTCATCGCACTCAAAACCGCCACAGGCCAGAATCGTGGCCTTGCGACCCTTGATATACAGGTCATTACCGTGCTCGTCCTGGGCAACAACCCCGAGAACCTCGCCACTGAACGGGTCTTGCACAAGGTTCACCGCCGGCGTTTTGTACATTACACGGGCACCGCGCTCGAGCGCCTTGGCCGCAATGGCGTTGTACAGCCCCGCGCCCCCGGGTGCCGCAACAACACTCATGCCCGCAACCCCTTCGTTGCCCGGCGCACGCACAAATTCGGGGAAAAAGCCGCCGATCCGGAATGGATTTGCGTTGTCCTTGACCGGCAGATCAAGCTGGTGCTGAAACGCCGGGATGTCTTTCATGCGTCGCACGAACATTTCAAGCACGTCGCGTCCGGTCTGCCCGGCACACAACCAGTCAAGGTATTCGATGGCCTGCTCGTCATCGGTCGGGGTCATGATAAGGCCACCCGCCACGCACACCGAGTTGCCACCGCCCTGCTCGCCCTTTTCAAGAATAAGCACATCGGCACCGGCACCGGCCGCCGTCATGGCAAACACTGCCGCCGCACCACCAAAACCCACTACTACAAAATCAGCCTCGTGGTCCCAGCGCTCAGGCGCCCCCTTGCCACGTGCACTGCCAGAAAAATCAGTCATAACGTATTCCGTAATTGCTAACGCCTGCCGACTCCCGGTACGTTACCGGCCAGACACCGGGTGATGCCTGGCCAGAACCGGTCGGACTCGTTGTTCGTGTAAAGATTAAAGCTCTGCGTACTCGACACGAATACGGTCACGAATCTTGTTGTAATGGACCACCGGCTGATCCATGGCCAGCATGATCATTTTGCTGTCAGGCGACTGGTCGATCATTTCCTGCTGGGCTTCAATAATGGCTTTGTCTTCCAGAAACGCTTTTGCGGCAATCGAAAACGCGTGCTCTTTCAGTTCAGCCGACTTGGCCCAGGGGCCAAAGTTGAAGAAGAATTTGGAGCTGTGCTCATCGATCGGCGTGATCATTTGATTGGTGGTACGCATGAAGAAAGGCTCTTCGAGCTGGCCACCATTGTCTTTGGCACGCTCAAGCACCCCGGGCGTGTAGGTCGTGATCGTGAGGGTAAAGACACCTGGCGTGACAAAATCACTGACAACATGCTCATCGGTGGCGACATCACCCAGATAGATATGCGAGGTGCGACCCAGCTGCCAGCGTTCGGCGCGCACGCCATGCGACAGTTCGACCAGCTCGCGTTTGGCCTCGCCGGCCAGCATCAGCTTGATGGATTCGGGGTCAGCACCGGCAAAGGTACCGGCATGCACGAACGGCGCGTGCGAAAGGTCAAGCAGGTTGTCGCAGATCAGTTCAGCATTTGCGGCAATATCAAGGGTGGAACAGCCCAGTGCCCAGAACGGGTCGTCGGAACCGTGGATTTTGGGGATCAGGGACTCATCGGCGTTCTTGGGGTCACCCATCCAGACCCAGACGCAGGCATGGCGCTCTTGAACCGGGTAGCTTTTGACGCGAACAGCCGGCGAAATACGGTCTTGTCCGGGAATTTCGGTGCAGCTGCCATCAGGCGCAAATTTGATGCCGTGGTACATGCAACGGATATCGTCACCTTCGACAACACCCACAGACAGCGGCGCCAGACGATGGCAGCAGCGGTCTTCAAGGGCAGCAATGCCGCCATCGGCTGTGCGATACACCACGATAGGCTCTTTGAGCATTTTGACTGCAACCGGCTTGTCTGCCGTGAAATCAGTCGACCAGCCGGCCATATACCACGCGTTGCGCAAAAACATTCGTTTCTCCTCCAATTACATGCAGGCCTTGGGACCTGAACAGAATTTGTTTGTTAACCCTAAAAGGCAGTCAGGCCAGTACTGTGCCACACCCGACCACAACGACGCATCCGTGTTTACACTAACTAGCATGTATTACAACTTTGGATTTAATATCGCCTAACAATTTTAAGACAAAACCCTGGCGCTGACGAGCATGAATTTTATTTATTGCCCGAAAGCGCCTGGCACAGGAGACATTCATGAGGTCCAAACCATGGACGGGTTCAGCCCTGGCACCCGACGCCACCGCCCCGTCGCGACGCAGGTTTCTTTTGCGCGCGGCAACGTTGGCCGTTGCCGGCGTTGGCGCGGCTCACTTGAGCGGCTTTGCCCGTACACACGACAGCATGCCGGTTTCGGCACTGACCATAAACAGTGTATTTCCGGCACCCAGCGGTCCGGGCAGGTTTGTGGCTGCCCTGGGGCAACAACTGGTCGAGACATCACCGGCAACACAATTCAGCATCAGGCAGATTCGTCCGGCTGACATCATTGACCTGGCCGGTACGCAAGATCAGCTTTTTGTATTGAGCAACAACGATGTGGTCACCCCGGGATTCGGCCAGAAGTCGCCAGGCACTGATGCCGCGTTGCGGCTGCGCCCGGTTGCACCGCTGCTGGTCAACCCGTTTTTCATTGTCGTTGGCCGGCAAAGCCGCTGGCAATCGCTTGAACAAATGGTAGCGCACGCACACGCCAACCCGGGCGCTGTTCGCTATGGGTCATGGGGATCCAAAAGTCTGGGGCGGATTTATGGCGCAAAACTGGCCAAAGCTACGGGTAGCCAGATGATACACATTGCCTATCCGAACCTTGCTGCCCTGTATCAGGCTGTGGAAAAAGGCGAAGTGGACTGGGCTTTGGGCACCGGCATCGGGCCTGCCGCAGCAGCCTATAAAAACGGCGCAATTCGACCGATTGCCATTGCTGACAATACGCGTGACGCCACCCACGATGTGCCTACCATTGAAGAAAGCCTTGGTTTGAAAGCGCTTCACTTTCGCGCCTGGCTGGGCCTGTTTGCCAATGCCAAGGCCAGCCCGTCACACCTGTCTGATATTCAGGCCATGGTTGACCGCGCGGCATCGTCAACGCTGCGATCAACATATCCCAGCGTACCCACGGCAGCACAACTGACCCCCGATGTCTTGCAGGCACTGGTGCGGCATGAACGTTTCATTCAGCACCTTTAACCCTCGAATGAATTAACCCGTTGACCTATTAACCCTTACCCTTCAACAAAAACGAAACCACTATCTCTCAAGGAGTTTTCATGCGTCTTTTATCGATTCTTTTTGGTTTGGCGTTCATCGCCTGGACCGCAAGCAACCTGCATAACAACCCGCGCTGGACCTGGTCGCCGGGTGAAGGCGAGCTTCCGCGCGACGTCGTCGCCATGTATATGGACATGGCCTACAAGGAAGGCGACCTTGAAAAGGCTGCAAAGACGTTTCTGACACCAAAAACCAAAGACGAAGTCCCGGCTGACCAGATCTTGCCAGAGGGCAAGCCCTTCGAGCCCAAGGTTAAAAAAGTCATTGCTGAAGGCTTCAATGTGGCCGTTTGGTACACCATCGAAGGCGACCCGGCACAAAAGCAATATCTGGAAATTTTCAATATTCGCGGTGGCCGTGTAGCAACGCGTGAACGCCTGGTTCAGCCCGGCACATTGGCCGCCGCAAACCAGACAACCGCCCCTGCTACCAACTAAATCGACTTCGGAGCAACCATGAATCTGACACAACACCTGAAATTCGACGCCCGCACCATCGGTGCCCTGATCATCTCTTTCCTGCGACTGTACCTGGGGGCCTGGATGATTGTCAGCGGCTCAAGCTACTGGCTGCACGAACTGGGCTACCAGCCGATTTTCCCGCAACCGTTCGGAACATTGCCTGACTCGAACAAGATGCTGATCACATTTGTTGAAATTGGCCTGTTCGATATTGTGAAAACCCTGGAAATCATTGGCGGCGTGATGCTGGTCTGCAAGATTTTCGTACCGCTGGGCGTGGTGATCCTGTTCCCGATCAGCGCCATGGTGTTCTACAACGCCGTGTTCCTGAATCTGCGTTACGACGGCATCCTGAAGCTGACCTACATGGGTACCGCCTGCCTGTACATGAACGTTGTCCTGCTGCTGGCCTACATCAGGTATTACCTGCCCATGCTGAAGTTTGATGCTGAAATGGGCAGCTTGTCTGACTTCAAGCGCATTCCTGAAATTTTCAAGTAATTCCAGAAGCTTTCAGAGAATCAAAATCAAACCCGCACAGTTTTAAGTGCTTCCCCAGACTTTGGCCCGCCAACCGGTTCCGACCGGCGCGGGCCGTTTTTTTGGCTGCCATGATTAAAAACTTTTTCACCACGGAGACAACACCATGAAAGAACTGAAAATTTCACGTCGCGGCTTCGCCCAGACTTCGTTGGCCGCTATCGCTGCCATGTATGCTGGACGTAGCGTACAGGCCCAGGAAAGCCAATCCGCCAAAGAGCCTGCAAACGACCGTCCTGCCCCCAGAAAAGACGCTTCGACAGATGCAATTGTCGATATCGTAAATTTTTGCCTCGAAACAACCTACGACCGCTTGCCGGCCAATGTCATCGCCATCACGAAACAACAGGTTCTGGATACACTGGGGGTTTCATTGGCAGGCCAGAACGCCGAAGGGGTCACGCAGTTACGTGAATTTACGCTGCACAATGGTGGTCGCCCGGACAGCCATGTCTGGGGAACCCGGACCCGGGTTCCCGCCCATGAAGCAGCGCGTATCAATGGCACGATGGCACACGCCCTTGATTACGATGACACTCACGAAAAATCTTACGTGCACCCCGCTGTCATCACTGTTCCTGCCGTCCTGGCAATTGCAGAACAGGCTCCAGGCGTAACAGGTAAAGACATCATCGTAGCCATTGCGCTGGGCACCGACATCAGTTGCCGCCTTGCCCTGGCGGGTCAACCTGGCGTGAATCCGTTCAAGATCGGCTGGCATAACACTACCACCTATGGCTACATTGCATCTGCGCTTGCTGCAGGCAAACTGCTTGGGCTAACGAAGGATCAGATGATCAACGCGGCCGGGATTGCCTATCATCAGGCGGCAGGCAATGCGCAGGCACACATTGACAGCGCACTGACAAAACGAATGGGGCCAGGCTTTGCCTGCAGTGCCGGCGTTCTGGCGGCCCAAATGGCACGCAGTGGCGTCACCGGTGCGCGAGGCGTTCTGGAAGGACCGCTAGGGCTTTATTATCAGTACCACAAGGGTCACTACAACCGGGATGCTTTGGTGGGCAATCTTGGCAAGCAGTTTGCAACCACCGACCTTTCCTTCAAGCCGTATCCCTCATGCCGTGGTAGCCACACTGCGGTTGACGCGGCGCTGGCTGTAACACGCAACTC
>JBAYOZ010000108.1:0-6223 GCA_041677965.1 Pusillimonas sp. | reverse complement strand
CTCGGAAGTATGAGACGCTGCCGGGCCAAGACATAACATCTGCCCCTCGCGGCCGAAGACCGGCAGAGTCTCGAGCCCGGCGTCGACATGAAGCACCGTACCCCCCTCGTAGCGCCAGCCGGTAGAGAGATCCCACCAGCCCGAGCCTTCGGGCAAATACACCGTAATGACACGGCCCGCGCCGGTCGCCGGAGCGACCAGCAAGGCCGGGCCCAACATGTACTGGGTTTCAAATTCGTGCGCAACGGCATCATCGGGGAACGCCAGCGCCATAGCGCGCTGCACGGGCAAACCGGTACGTACGGCGTCTTCGATAATGCCAAGCACATACGGCACAAGCCGGTAACGCCATTGCAACCAATGGCGAACCAGCGCCTGGGTGTCAGCATCGAATGCCTGGGGCAACAGCGCCGGCAGGGCCTGAAAACTGAAATTGGCCGAAAAAACACATTGGGCCAACCAGCGAACATACAATTCTGGCGTAACGGCATCGACGGGAGCGGCAGCATTGCCCAGCGTCTGCATCTGTACCGGGACACCTGCCGACCCGATGCTCAGGGCTGTACGCAAGGCCTGCTGCATACCCTGCCAGTCGTTGGTGACAGCAGGCGCGCTTTGCCACGCAAAGCGCTGGGCGGCCGGAAACAGGTCACGACTGAAAACAACACCTTCCTGTGGTGTTTTATGCCCAGCCACCGCATCAAACAGCGCCCGACGGGCCAACAACGGATAAACCAGACGCAATTGAGCACCGGTTTCGCCACCACGTGCCGTGATGCCATCGGGAATATCAAACCAGGCATCACACACCGGTGCGCCCACACCCTCGTCAAAAACCTGACGCTGACGCTCGGACCAGGTCTTGTAAACATCTTTGTTGGTCAGGTCGAGCAAACCGAACGGCCTGCCCCCGGTAACATCGGTGCCGGCAAAAACATGCGCGGTGGAGTCTTCATCGTTCAGCAGCAACCAGCCACGATCTTCCCACTCTTCGAACAGAACGGTACCGGCAAGCACCCCCGGAAATGTGGGGACAGCAAGCTGGGCATTCATCTTGGCAAACCGCCCCAGCAGGTTTCTGGCATCGGCGACCTGGGCAGGGTCCCATTCGAACACTGGTTTATCGGCCTGAAAACCGTAAGGCGCAGCCCCGGTCAGACGAACAGCGTCGAAGGAAAACCCATGCTCACGCAAGTCTTGTGCAATGGCCGCCAAACCTTCGGGCGTCTGGCCTGCAGCCTGGTCCAGCCAAACCCCCATAGGCCAAAGCCCGGGCTGGCCAGCGCGGCCCGTAAGCGCGGTGTACTGGTTCAGGATTTCAGCCGGGTCACCGGCAAAAACAAAGACATCGCAAATATCGTCGCGCACACGCACAGAATACAAATCAGTCTGGTCATGCCCCAGATCGTGCACAACACGACCCAACGTATTGACATACATGCCCCAGCCATCAGGGCTCCAGACCAGGGGCAAGGCACGGTGGGCCGGCAGGTCGGAAACAATACGTTCACCGCGCCGGTCGGGACACCCGGTCGTTTCACCCAAGCCATAAAGTGCATCACCCTTGTCAAGTTCAACACCAATCTGCCATACCGTTTCATCGGCCACCTGCCCCAGCAGCGACGCCGGCGTCACCGAAGCAACCAGCAACGTATCGCCTTTTGACAATGACCAGTTAGCCTGCGCATCGATTTCAAGCGTGACATCACCCTGCTCAATTGACCAGGCACCACCCTGGGCGGCCAACAACGAACTGACCAGCATTTCACTGACGGGCTCTGGCCGGGCCAGCAGCATTTCGGCGTGGCGCGCGGCCCGGGCCGATGGCTTTTCGGGTGACAAGCGCGCCATGGTGCCAAACTGCAGCCGGAACACGCCGGGGGCGTGCGCTTCAATGCGTAGATACACATCGGAATCGGCAATCTGGAAATCAACGGTTGTGGATTTCGCGCCAGCAAATTTCAGGGAATCAACAGGCTTCACGTTTTCGAGGTCAGACTTGGGCGGCACAGCGCATTCCTTGGGCTCAAAGCCTCAAAGCGTTCAAAAGATGCTATTTTGACGGATTTACGCTATAAAATAAAATCGTTTGTGTGTTCTGACTGAAAACGGCTGTTTAAGGTGTGCTGGTTTCAAACCCGGCAGGCGCGGTTTTCATTGCGTAATTATCACACCCAAAGGCACCACACAAAAATCAGCGCACAGCAATCGCACGCAGCAAATCCCGTTCAATTGGCAACGGTTCATCGTTCAGGGTAGCAGCAATCACCTCGCCAGCCAAGGCCGACCAGGTCAAACCCCTTGAACCGTATGCGCACGCCAGCCACACACCCTGGCATCCGGGCCACTCACCGATTACCGGCAACCGGCCCGGCACAACAGCACGCCACCCGGCCCACCCCCCTGCAACAGACGCCGCCAGGCGTGAGAACCCTGACGCGTTCGCATCAATATCCTGTTGTGCGGCATTGCCCAGACCCAATACAGAGCATACCTTGCCGATAACCTGCAAATGCCCGGCTGGCGTAACCTGCGCCTGTACGGCGCCATGGACATAGGTGCCACCCCCCACGTGCATGCCATCGACGGACGGTAACCAATAGCCGTCACCATCAAGCACGCAGCGCACCGGCGTGGTGAAGCGTGATGCATCAAAATAGCTGATCTGACCAGCAATAGCCTGCATTTGCGCCAAACGCGCCGGTACTGGTGCCAGCCCGCTTGCCCGCAGCAACGGCAGGACACCCGCGGCATTGGCCAGAACAACGTTCGAAACAGACGCAAGGGCCCGACCATCGGCAGACGACAGCTGCCACTGGCCTGATGCTCCAGCAAACTGCGCCACATCGCTGCCATGCACGACAATAGACGGGTGTGCCAGCAACGCCTCAACCAAAGCACCGGGACGCATCACCATCCCTTCTGAAAACCAGGCATACGGACTGCCTGACGCCAAACCCGCAGCTTCATCAGCGTCATACCCTGTGCACCAGCGGGCCCAGGACAAGGCAAACCTGCCTGCCTGCAAGGCATCGCGCAGGCGCACTTGCTCGACAGGGTCGGGCGTTACAACGGCGGTTCCGGTTTTCAGGGGCCGGGCGCGGGCTGGCAACCCTTGCCAACGCAACCAGGCCAGCCGCGCACCAGCCCGGGACAAGCGGGCCCGGTGGTCATCATCGCGAGACACGGCAGGCGTTACTGCCGCCCCCAGATGCCCGGCATGCCGGCCTTGCCGGGAACCCGCCAACGCACTGTCAAACACATGCACGTCGTGACCCCGCAGTGCCAGCGCTCGGGCAACGCCCGCCCCCGCTATACCGCCGCCAATAACAGCCACACAACGATCTGGCAAGGCACGCCTGATCGTATGCTGCAGACCCGGGCGCAACCGCGCCTGGACACACCTCAGCGGCGCTTTCGGCTGCCCGCCCGGCCCGGCCTCAAGCACCCAGGGCAAGATGGCCTGTTCACAGACAAAACCGGCTCGCTGCAACCCCCGCCGCACCAGCTCGTGGTGCACACCGCTACGTGCCTGCACCAGCGCGCCTGCAGCAGCCACTCGCGCCATCTGGCCAAACAGGGAAAACCCGGGCTCACTGGCCGCAAGATGCCCTATGTTGGCATCCAGCAAAAAAACATCAATACGCGCCATCAGCTGCAAAACAGCCTGCTTGAGCGGCATGTGCAGCAGGGTCAGGCTAACCCGCCCCCCGTCAAACTCGAGGCGACTGACACCGGGCAAGGGCGTTACCCACGCGGACAGCAGGGCATCAGACTCGGCACTGCGATCACAGCCACCCCAGTGCAATGCCAATTGCGGGGCATCCTGCATCAGCGGTTCAAAACCAACATAGTGCAAGCGCAGCGTATGCCGGGGGTTTGCCTGCCATGCCTGCCAAACCCGTACAAACCGATGGCCAGCCCCGAAGGCGCTGTCGCACACGGCAAGGGCATCTGCGCGCCCAGCAGGCCCACTGCCATCACCTGCTGCGTGTACCAGATTTTGAAGCCATGCCGCCATCAGGCGGTTGTTTGAGTCTTGCATTGTTTATTTAATTCGATCTGTCGCAGACGATTCACGCAATGTTGCGTAAACTTATAGGTCGTATTGCATTCGCATGGCCGGTATGAAAACAGAATCTTTACACCTGGGCGAACATCTTGAAACCGCGGTTCGTGCGGCACATGCGGGGGCTGCCCTGCTGCAGTCCCACGCTCGCAGGCGCACTGACCTGGTCGTTGACAAAAAAGCCCGCAACGACCTGGTATCACAGGCCGATCGTGATGCCGAGCGCGCCATTTTAGACATCCTGGCCACCGATACGCCACACTTTGGCATCGTAGCCGAAGAATCGGGTGGTGATGCCCGGGGCCTGGCGTCCTGGTTCATCGACCCGCTGGACGGCACCACCAATTTCCTGCATGGCATTCCCCACTATGCGGTATCAATCGCCCTGGTGGCGCACGCCGGTACCGCGCTTGCGGGCTATGGCCCGCTTGAGCACGACACCCCGGTCATTGGTGTTGTGTATGACCCGTGCCGCGAAGAGCTATTCACCGCATTGCACAACAGTGGCGCCTGGCTTAACGGCCATCGCATCCACTGCTCATCTACCGATACACTGGCTGAATCCCTGCTGGCCACGGGTTTGCCATTCCGTGACTTCAGTTTCTACGACGCCTACATGCCCACACTGTCAAACGCGATGCACAACACACGCGGTGTGCGCCGGTTTGGTTCAGCCGCACTTGACCTGGCCTGGACGGCCTGCGGGCGCTACGATGGCTACTGGGAAATGGGCCTGGCCCCCTGGGATATCGCCGCCGGTACACTGCTTGTACGTGAGGCTGGGGGTGTCGCTGAAGATATCCGCCACCAAAGCCCGTGGCCCATCGGGGGCTACATTTATGCCAGCAATAGGCATCTGGCCGGGCCGCTGCACCAACTGGCCAATTCCCACCTGCAACACAACACCTAACCCGCGAAGATGTCATTATGAAGCTCGTCGAACCCCTGGTCACCTGGCAACCCGAAATCGCCGCCATTCGTCGTGATATCCACGCCTATCCCGAATTGGCCTACGAAGAATTCCGCACCGCCGATGTCGTTGCAGCACTGCTTGAGTCCTGGGGCATTCCCACCCATCGCGGCCTGGGCGTCACCGGCGTGGTAGGCACCATACAGGGCACTGGTGGCCCGGGCGGCGCCATTGCACTGCGCGCCGATATGGACGCGCTGCCCATGCAGGAAACCAACGCCTTCGAACACGCCAGCAAACACCCTGGCAAAATGCACGCCTGTGGTCACGACGGGCACGTCGCCATGTTGCTGGCCGCTGCCCGTTACCTGTCGCAGCACCGTGATTTTCCTGGTACGGTGTACCTGATTTTCCAGCCCGCCGAAGAAGGGTTCAGCGGGGCCAAACGCATGATCGATGATGGTCTGTTTGACCTGTTCCCGGCTGACGCGGTATTTGGCATGCACAACTGGCCCGGCCTGCCTGAAGGCAGCTTTGGCATCACGCCAGGCCCGATCATGGGCGGCAGCAACAACTTCGAAATTGTGCTTGAGGGCAAAGGCGCACACGCTGCCATGCCCAACCTTGGACACGACCCCATCATGGCAGCCGTTCACCTGGTGCAGGCACTGCAAACCACCATAACCCGCAACCTCGACCCGCTTGAGCCGGCAGTGCTCAGTGTCACGCAAATTCATAGCGGCACGGCCGACAACGTCATACCCGACTCGGCCGAAATCCGCGGCACCGTGCGCACCCTTTCCGAAGACGCCCTCGACCTGATCGAAGGCCGCATGAATGACATCGTCGAACACACGGCGCGCGCCTTCAACTGCACAGCAAGGTTTGTGTTTGCTCGCAAATACCCGCCTACGGTCAACCACCCCAAAGAGGCCGCCCTTTGCGCCGATGTTGCGCGCGAGCTGGCCGGTGACACCCTGGTGTTCGAAAATATCCGGCCTTCAATGGGCGCCGAAGATTTCGCCTTCATGCTGAAAGAAAAGCCAGGCTGCTATCTATGGATCGGCAATGGCGATGGCGACCACCGCACCAAAGGCCACGGTCTGGGGCCCTGCACACTGCACAATGGCAGCTACGACTTCAACGACAACCTGCTGCCCATCGGGGCCAGCTTCTGGGTCAACCTGGCGCGGCGCTGGCTGGCGGCCAATGCCAACGCATAACGGGGCGTAAAAGACACCATG
>JBAYOZ010000107.1:0-6312 GCA_041677965.1 Pusillimonas sp. | reverse complement strand
TTCCGATCAGCATATGGCTGCTGCGAAATCACGGCCAATCAATTGCCAAAAACGCCAGCCAGCGCAAAATTGCCATTGTGCTTGCCATTTTCCTGGGCTGGCTGGGCGCGCACCGGTTTTACCTGGGCCAGATTGGCTGGGGCATCGTATACCTGATCATTTTCTGGGTTTTTGTACCGCTGGTGGTTGTTGTCAGCCTGATTGACGCGATACGGTATTTCTTCATGACTGAAGAAGAGTTCCGCCCCCTGCCCTGACTCTGCCTGCCAATAACTTCGCGCAAGCCAACACTAGGACTATCTCATGATTATGGTGCTGCCGTTCATCACACTTGCCCTGACAATCTGGCTAGGCATAACAGGAAGACGTCGCGCCTGTTTATCCGGGTGGTTGATCAGCCTGATTATTTTCGGCATGTGGTGCAGCTACCACATGACCGATGCGTTACCGCTCTCGTTCTAAGGGAACGCCATGACTACTGAAACCACCCACACAACCTCGGCATGGGCACACCATTTAAATATACTGGGTCTGGCCGGCATTTGTGGCGTTCTGGCATTTGCCTTTGCCTGGCAATTGGCCTTCGATGAAATTCCATGCCCGTTATGCCTGCTGCAGCGCGTAGGCTTCGTGCTGGTCGGCACCGGGTTTCTGATGAATGTCAGGTTTGGATCATCGCCCTTGCACTACGGGGTCATCCTGATTTCGGCATTGGCAGGCGCCTTTGCCGCCGGACGGCAAACGCTGCTGCATATTGCACCACTAGACACCGGTTACGGCAGTCCTTTCCTTGGATTGCACTTTTATACATGGGCATTTATTGCGTTCATGGCAACCATTGCGTATTGTGCCGTTTTACTCATGATCGACCGGGATCAACGCATGACGTCGTCCAGCCATCCTGGCACATTAGCACGACTGATGATGTTGCTGTTCCTGGCACTGGTTACTGCCAACGCGGCATCAACACTGCTTGAGTGCGGTTTTGGCGCATGCCCCGATAACCCGACGGGTTACCTGTGGCTGCCATAACAACACACAAATCGCACTTCAAAAGAATGACATGGAAAACAAAACCGCGCGCCTGACCGTACTGATTGACCCCCGCAAAAAGCAGGCGTTCGAGCAGCTATGCGCATCAAAAGACCTGACCCCGTCACAAGTCGTTCGACAACTGATACGGGGGTACCTGGCCGACCATAACGTTAGCTATCTGGCTGAAGAGCCTGGGCAAAAGACGGGCGCAGAGTAACGCCGGAACCTTTTTCTGCAAAGCCCATCTTGCGAATTTTTGCTTGCACACGGCTGTTGGTCTCGGCAAGCACCACACCGACCCCCCGGGCCACAAACCCCCGCACCACCTTTTCCAGCGACTGCAACCCGGTAGCATCAATAAACGGTACCCTGCCCAACCGGATGACAACCGTATCACCGGGGCCATGCGCCGTGATGTCGAAGCGGTCAACAAAGTGCTCGGAAGCCCCGTAAAACAAGGGCCCTTCAACAACATACACCGACAGGCCAGCCGGCAAGGTATCGGCCGCCATGGCCAGCTCTTGCTGGATTGAGGCTGCAGACTGACGCGAAACAACCACGCTGTCGGCCATGCGACGCAAAAAGTGCAACATGGCCACGACAACGCCAATGTTGACAGCAACCACCAGATCGGCAAACACAGTGAGCACAAAGGTCAGCAGCAAGATGAATACGTCAGCGCGCGGTGCCCGGCGCATCAGCCGTGCCATATGCGGCAACTCGCTCATGTTCCAGGCCACAACAAACAAGATTGCGGCCAATGTTGCCAGCGGCACATTACGCGCATAAGGCGCCAGAAACAAGATGACCAATACCAGCGTCAGCGCATGCACAAGGCCTGCCAAAGGGCTGGTGCCGCCATTTTTAATATTGGTTGCTGTGCGGGCAATGGCACCGGTGGCCGCAATGCCGCCAAACAGCGGCGCGGCAATGTTGGCCAGCCCCTGACCGATCAGTTCCTGGTTGGAGTTGTGCCGCGTGCCCGACATGCTGTCGGCAACGACCGCAGACAACAACGATTCGATGGCGCCCAGCATCGCAATGGCAAATGCAGGCCCGATAAGTTCAACCATGCGCGAAACGGTAAGTTCTGGCCATTCAAAACCGGGCAAGCCACGGGGTAATTCACCAAAGACACTGCCGATGGTGGGCACGCCTTTGAACTGGAACACAGACTGCAGCACGGTCATGACAAGTAGCGCCACCAACGGCCCCGGAATGCGCGAAAACCGCGATACTTTGGGTACCGCCAGGATAAGGGCCAGCGAGCCTGTGCCAAACAGTGTTGCCGCAATGCTAAGGTCGGGCAAAGAACCCAGCATAAGGAACAGCTTTTCGTGAAAATGGCCAACCGGCTGAACCGGCAAGCCGAAAAAATCTTTCCATTGGCCAACGAAAATAATGACACCGATGCCTGCAGTAAAGCCGACGATGACGGGTTGGGGAATAAAACGAATGACAGCCCCAAGACGGGCAACCCCCAGCAACACGAGTATGACCCCGGCCATGAGTGTGGCAATTTGCAGGCCCTGAATACCGTGAGTGGCCACAATGCCCGACAAAATAACGATGAAGGCACCGGTAGGCCCGGCAATTTGCACGCGGCTGCCGCCAAACACCGACACACACAGCCCGGCAACGATGGCGGTATACAGACCCTGCTCGGGCTTGGCGCCGCTGGCTATGGCAAACGCCATGGCCAGCGGCAGCGCCACAACCCCCACAATAAGGCCTGCCACAATATTTCTGGCCCAGTGAGAACGCCCCAACAACCCCGCCTTGTAGGCTTCCAGCAATGCAAACATGATTTCTCCAGACCGCAGTGGTCGCAATCGTGCACGAGGAAAAGTGCCATTTAATTATAATTAGATGATAATGATGACGCCCGGAAAAATAGCGTGCATTCATCTTTTATCAACTTTGTTGATGTTTGTTGCCACAGCTCAACCCTACAACGACTAAAAAAACTACAATACGAAGTTGTTCAATTTATCTTCCCGAGACCACAGTGAGAAAAGTTGTCGCCGGCAAGCTGCATGGCATTCGTGTCACAGGCGCCGATCTTGAATATCATGGCTCCATTACGCTCGACCCCGACCACTGCGAAGCGGCCGGCATATTCCCCATGGAGTTCGTCGATATCTGGAACAAACACTCCGGGGCACGCATCAGTACCTACGTCATCTATGGCGAGCGCGGCTCACGGTGCTGCATACTGAATGGCGCTGCTGCCCGTACGTGCCAGAAAGGTGACGAAATCATCATCTGCAATTCGGTTTATGTCACCGAACAGGAAATCGAGCAAATCAAACCGGTTGTGCTTACCTTCCACCCAGATAACGAAATCAAGGAACGGCTGGGATACGATGTTGGTCGTGATGACCAGAACCGTCTGAGCTTCAACATTATCCAGTTTGACTGACCCTGGCCCAGGGGGCTTTACAGCCCCCCACGGGCCAAAAACGTTACGCTGACCGACGCCAGCCCAGCCTGTACAAGCGTAACGTTGCCTCAACGGCCGATTGACGCGGCCGTTTTACCCCCGGCGATGCCAACATTGGTGCTGGACATTTCAATCATCCAGATCCGGACATCGTCTTCCGATATACCGGTTGTATCGTGTGCCGCCTTGCTTAGCGCGGCAATAAGGGCAGCCCTTTGCTGCTCGGTACGACCGGAAATAAGATCTACCCGGAAATTGATGGCAGGGGTGTCCCACTGACCTGCGGCCATGTAGTGGCCGCCCGGCAATTCGTGCAGCATTACGCGCACTGACGCAATGGCCGAACCCAGGGTTTCAACTACGGTGTCGCTGGTTTTTTGAACCAGCGCTTTTTTTTGCTCGTGCGTAAAACTTTGGGTTGCAGAAATGGTAACGAAGGGCATAAAACACCTTTTTCAAGTAGAAGATCGACGACTGATGTGGGCATTATCGCTGGGCGCGGCAACGCTTGACAAGCCAATACGCCGCCTTGATCAATCCAGAAACACAACGCAGGAACCCGTCAGAACCACCAGAAACAATAATGGATAACTGCTGCGCAACATGCGATGCAGCCACTGGGCCCGGGGCACCGAGAAGTCTGTAAACAAGGTGGCCACAACACACGAGCTCAGCATGCCAAAACTGAGCATGACAATTGTGGTGTTGAACAAAACATCAGAAAACGTCAAGTAATGCACGACGGGCAATTCACGACCCAAAACAAACTTAAGCGCGATTGTGGTCAGGATCAGGGTAATGATGCCGGCGATCCGTGGCGATGAAAACGCCGGTTGAACAGTGAAATTGACCCACATCAGCCCCCATGATGCCAACGCTATGACCATCAGGGGCAACAAGACTTTATGCACACCATCAATAAAGTCGTGAACAACCTCGATTTGCAGACTGATTTGCGAAAAGGCCTGACCTTGCGCATCGGGGAACCCGGCGTCACGGACGTCCCATTCCATCTGAACCGGCTGCCAATTGCCATGCAGCACGGTGTCCAGTTGCTCCATGCTGTCTGAGGGGGCAAGATGCCCAAGCGCAAACTGCAAGTGTCGCGCATCAACCGCCATGCTCGATATATTCAAGTGAAGCATCAGGCGGCCAAACGGGAACCAGGTCAGCTCACCGGTAAACCGGGGCCGGGTCGTGAACTTCTGCCGGGTTGTCACCGTGCCGTCGGGCTGCACTGTCAGGGAATAGATCACTGTCGACGACAGCCCTTTTTCACCACTGATGTCCAGCACCGGGTGCCAGATTTTCTCGAGGTGCCGTTCGGCCCGGACCCCCATCCAGGACCGAGCCTTGCCCTCGGCTGAGCTGAACGCCAGTCGATCGTCTTTCCATGTGAGCACCAGCTGCGCGGTTACATCAAACGTACCGCTTTCCAGACGAATATCGTTGACATCTTCAAGATAAAGATTGGCCTGCACCACTGTCGGACCGTTGGTGTGAGGTGGAGGGATGTCGGCCGTAGCTGCACCGGAAAGCCCCAACCACAGCCAAAAGGCCGTCAACCATCTGAAAAAAAGCAACGTGGTACGCACAACCCATCCTTTTTTCGGCCCCCCGGGTCAAACCCGAAGGCCAAAGGTTACGTGATACTGAACAAACGCCGGTGCGCCTGCTTTCTAGGCATGATTGCCTTTCTTGTACCTGGCCAGCCCCGCTTCCATGGCCTCGACGACGGTACGCAAGACTTCAATACGCGCGTGGTTCTTGTCATTTGCTGACACCAGATGCCAGGGACAACGGTCGGTACTGGTTTCACGGAACATGTCGTTGGTCGCCTGAACGTAATCATCCCAGCGTTTGCGGTTGCGCCAGTCTTCCTCGGTAATTTTAAAATTCTTGAACGGCGACTTCTTGCGTGCATTGAAGCGCTCGAGTTGCTCGTCTTTGGTGATTGCCAGCCAGAATTTCAGCACAATGGCGCCATGATCAACCAGTTGATGCTCGAACTGGTTGATCTCGCTGTAGGCACGACGCCACTCGGGCTCGGAGGCATAACCTTCGATACGTTCAACCAGCACCCGGCCATACCAGGAGCGATCGAAAATACCCACCCTGCGCTTTGACGGCAACTTGCGCCAGAAACGCCATAAATAGGGCCGCGCCAATTCTTCATCTGTCGGGGCAGCGATGGGAATCGCACGGTACTGACGCGCGTCGATTGCGTGTGTAATACGCCGGATAGTGCCGCCCTTCCCTGCGGCATCTTGCCCTTCGAAAACCAGAATCAAGGGAAAATTGGCAAAGCGCGGGTCGCGCACCAGATGCGCCAGACGCGCCTGAAGCTGGGTCAGCATCTGTTCGTAGTCTGATTTTTTCAGTTTGGCCGAGTAATCGATGTCGTCGAGCGACAATACACGACTGGACGCGGTAATGGCTTCGGGGTTGGTCAATACCGCGCCTTCGGGCAAGAACGTAGCGTCATCGGCCACCAGAGGCGGAATAACCGGTGGCCGGGGATGGCGGCGCAACGTCGCCAATACCGCCTGCCCGGTACAAATGTGACGCGTGTTTTCATCGGCAGAGGGAATCACCACCCATGGCGAATATTTATCATGTGTCAGGGTCATGGCCAGGGCACCGATGGCACGGGCACGGTCAAATTTTTTGCGCACCTCAAGGTCAAGGGGGTTGACTTGCCAGGACGTATCAGGGCTGGCCAACAGGCTGTCAACACGCTCTTCCTGAGCTTTCTTTGACATGTGAAACCACAACTTGACGACCTGCACGCCATTGTGAGTAAGGACGGCTTCAAATTCACGCACTTCCTGGGC
>JBAYOZ010000106.1:0-6375 GCA_041677965.1 Pusillimonas sp. | reverse complement strand
TCTGTGGCGGATAATAAGGGGAGCGTGGTCTGCGAACCGGCGCGCCAGTTGTTCTGTCACATACACCGAGCGGTGCTGGCCACCCGTGCACCCGATGGCTATTGTGAGGTAGTTGCGGGTGTCTTGTAAATACAGGGGCAACCAGCGACGCACAAAACTGCTGATATCTTCGACCATGTTTTCGACGCTGCCAAACTGGCCCAGCCATTGGGCCACAGGGGCATCGCGGCCGGTCAGGTCACGCAGGTCGCGGTCGTAATGGGGATTGGGCAGGCAGCGTACGTCGAAAATCAGGTCGGCATCGCCGGGAACACCACGCTTGTATGCGAAGGACTCAAAAGTCAGGACCACGTCGGACCGCCCGGCCTGGGTGAGTTCGCGCATCCAGGCCCGCAGTTGCCCTGGCGTCAGGCCAGAGGTGTCGATAACGTGTTCTTGTTCGCGCAGGGGGGCAAGCAAGTCACGTTCGGTGTGGATGCATTCGAGCAACGAGGGGGAGTGGCCTTTTTGCTGCAGCCGGTCGGTAAGCGGGTGACGCCGGCGCGACTCGGAATAGCGCTGCATAAGCGTGTGGTCGCTGGCGTCAAGAAAAACAACCTTCAGTTCAATGCCTTGAGACCGCAGCCCGGTCAGCATGTCGGGCAGGTTGGCCAGTTCCCCGGGCGAGCGTACATCGATGGCGACGGCAACCCGTTCAAGCTGCTCTTCACGGACGGTAGCAATAAATTCGTGAAGAAACTTGACCGGCAGGTTGTCAACACAGGTATAGCCCGAGTCTTCCAGCAGCCGAAGTGCGACGGATTTTCCCGAGCCTGAAATGCCGGTGATGATGACGATTTTCATGGTTGCTCGGGACGGCTGCTTTCCATGATGGCCAGCGCCTGTCGTTCGATGAATTCGCCCATGGTATCAATGCCTCGCAATGACAGTATGGTGTTGCGCACGGCGGCCTCGACCAGTACGGCCAGATTGCGTCCGGCAGCCACCTGGAGCATGACACGCCGGATTGGCGTTTCAAGAATGTCCTGGGTCAGGTCTTGCACAGGCAAACGCTCGAAGGCGTCAGCATTGGAGCGCATAAGCTGGACAACAAGTTTCAGGCGCATTTTGCGGCGTACCGAGGTTTCGCCAAAAATGGTGCGGATATCAAGCAGGCCCAGGCCGCGCACTTCAAGCAGGTTTTGCAGCAAAGGGGGGCAGTGGCCTTCGATAATACCGGGTGCCGTGCGTGAGAGCTCGACTGCGTCGTCGGCCACCAGCCCGTGCCCGCGCGAGATCAGCTCCAGGGCCAGCTCGCTTTTGCCAAGCCCTGATTCGCCGGTGATCAGTACGCCCAGCCCCAGAACGTCCATGAAGACGCCATGCGCAGCGGTGGTGGGTGCCAGCCGCTTGCCCAGGTATATACGCAGCAGGTCAATGAGTTTTGCCGCTTCGATGGGCGTTGCCAGCAAGGGTACCTGCTGGGCATTGCAAAAGTCACGCAGGTCTTCAGGGGCTTCGAGGTTTTCAGCCAGCAAAATTGCCGGGACGCCGCCGGTGACCAGGTCTTCGAGGTGGTGCAGGCGTCGTTTGGGCTCGAAGCGCATGTAATACAGTAATTCGGCCTTGCCAAACACCTGGATGCGCGAGGGATGAATGAGGTTAAGGTGGCCGACCAGATCGGCGCCGGCCATGCCTACATCGGGAACGACCCGATGGGCTGCCCCCAGGCCGGCAACCCAGGTAAACGGGATTCTTTCGGCGTTGTCGCCTACGAGTTCCTGGACAGTCAGCATGTTGTGATGGCCTATGATTCAGCGCTCGAGGTGAGCAGTTCGTGAATGACGGCGGGGTCGGTTTCCGAGAGCAGCTGTTCGCGCAGACTTTCGTTCGACGCCATGCGGGCAATTTCCGACAGCAGGTCAAGGTGCATTTGCGTAGCCGCTTCGGGGACCAGAAGGACGAACAGCAAACTGGCCAGGCGGCCATCGTTAGGGTCGAATCGCACCGGTTCGGCCAGGCGGAAAACCGCGATGATGGGCTCTTTGAGGCCTTTGATGCGGCCGTGCGGCACGGCAATGAGATGGCCCAGTGCCGTGGAGCCAAGCCGTTCACGCCCCATGAGGCTTTGGAAAACCGTGGTACGGGCAATGCCGTGTTGGTTCTCAAAGAGCAGGGCGGCTTGCTCGAAAGCCCGCTTTTTGCTGGAGGCCTCGAGATCCAGCACGATGTTTTGCAGAGGCAGGATGCGCGACATTAAGTTCATGGCGGACATTATAGGTGGGGTCGTGGCGTTATACAAAAGCAGCCTGAAAACATGCGAAAGCCCCAACACCAGTGGTGAATGGGGCTGACTTGACGGGCCGGTTTCAGTCGCGGTGTGTGCCGTTAGCGGCTGTGTGCGCGATGAAGGGCCTGTATGGCCTTACTCTTCTTCGGCAGGGATTTCTTGCCGTTTGAGCGGGTCGCTGGCGTGGTTTTGTACTTTTTCTTTGTATTTAAGGACCTGGCGATCGATTTTGTCGGCCAGCAGATCGATAGCCGCGTACAGGTTTTCGTCGGAAGCTTCGCAGTGCAGGTCTTTGCCGCGCAAGCGCATGGTGACTTCAGCTGTATGCTTTAGACGCTCGATAGAGAGCATGACCTGGGTGTCAATGACGTGGTCAAAATGCCGGGCGACCCGAGCCAATTTTGTTTTGACATATTCATCGATGGCAGGGGTTACTTCAAGGTGACGACCGGTAATACTCAGGTTCATGTTGAGCTCCTATAAAAAACAACAATGGGTGCGTTGGCACCATTAAAAGTTACTTCAAGGTCTCCGTGGTTGTTGCTCATGACTCCAGTGTATCGTTTGCGAGGATGAAATCAAGGGGGGCATGCAGGGGGGTTGTGAAAAATCAAGCCGCAACCGATGAATTTTCAAGTCGGTTACATACGGAAATTTTTGCCCAGGTACACCTGTCGTACGGCTTCGTTGTCAATGATTTCGTCGGGGTGGCCGTCGGTAAGTACCTTGCCTTCGCTAATGATATAGGCCCGGTCACAGATGCCCAGGGTTTCGCGCACATTATGGTCGGTGATCAGTACGCCAATGTTGCGCGCTTTCAGAAAATGTACGATGCGCTGGATTTCAATGACCGCAATGGGGTCGACGCCGGCGAAGGGTTCGTCAAGCAGGATGAAGCGCGGGTTGGTGGCCAGGGCGCGGGCGATTTCAACGCGACGGCGTTCACCGCCGGACAGTGAAATGGCGGTGTTCTTGCGGATATGCTGGATTTGCAGTTCGTCGAGCAGCAGCTCGAGTTGTTGGGCCAGCGCCTGTTTGGCAAGGGGCTTGCCGGCATTGTCGAGTTGCAGTTCAAGCACGGCCTGGATGTTTTGCTCGACGGTAAGGCGACGAAACACCGAGGCATCTTGCGGCAGGTACGATAGCCCCAGCCGGGCCCGCTTGTGCATGGGCATGGCAGTAATGGGCACGCCGTCAATTTCGATACGGCCCGAGTCGGTGGGAACAATGCCGACAATCATGTAAAAACTGGTGGTTTTGCCCGCGCCATTGGGGCCCAGCAGTCCGACAACCTCGCCGCTGTCGACCGCGATGGACACGTCGTGGACAACCGTGCGTTTGCCGTAGGTTTTTTTCAGGCCGGTCGCGATAAGACGGCCTTTGCTGCTGCTGTCTGCGCGCACCGGGTTACGCTCGGGGGCGAAAGAAACCATGACGCCCGCCCTATTGCCTGTTTTGCTGTTGCTTGCAGGCCGCCGCGGCGGCTTCGGCCTTGGCGGCCGGCGTTGCCAGCGACCGCACACGACCGCCACGCGCTGCCGAGTTGGGCCCGCCAGAGGCCTGGTATACGCTGGTAGCCTGGTAGTATTTGACGCGTTCACCGCTGATGGTGTCAAAAGGCTTGCCGCAGACAAATTTGGTAATGGTGGCCTGACCGATCATTTCGACGGTTTCTGCCTTGCCATCGTATTCGGCGCGCAGACCGCGCGCTTCGATAACTTCGAATTTTTCTGGGTTTTCCTGGCGGATGAATACCAGTTTGCCGTTGTTGGCCGTGGCGGTGCCGTACTGAAAGCCGTCAGCGTCTTCGCGCGTGACCAGGACATCGGAGTTGAGCGTCATGGGGCCGCGGGTCATGACGACGTTGCCGGTGAAGGTGCTTTCCTTTTTGACATCATCGTAGTTAAGGGTGTCAGACAAGATAAGGGTGTCTGGCTCGTTGGCCGGCGACTTGCTGCCAGGTGTCTGTGCCTGGACGCTGATGTTCAGGCACAGCAGGGTGCAGGCCAGTAACGATGGGATATGAAGGCGTTTTGGGGTCATGGTGTTTGTGTGGCGGGCCCGCTACCGGCAGGCGTGTCGGAGCGTTTGCGGGATTCTTCGCCGGAAATCTTGACGTCGCTGGCAGATAAAACCTCAAGTGTACGAGAGACGTTGTCGTAGCGCATGCCTTTTCCGTTAATACGCGACTTGCCATTGACTACCAGCGCGGGCAAGTCGGTATAGGCGATGTCGTCATCGGGCATCAGGACAAGCTGTTCGCTGGTTACATCGAGGGCGGGCCGGTCATCGTAGGGAACCCGGTGCAGCCGGGCATTACCGTTCAGGGTGACGCGACTGCCGCCCTGGTCCATGATGGCCTTGTCGCCGGTGGCAACGGTTACCGGTGAACCGGGCCGTTGGCCAACGGCCCGGGCATTGTCAATTTCATAAGAATCGTCGTCAGGGTAGTGGACCATGTAGTCGCCTTCGAGACGATTGATGGCTTCACCGACCGCATTGGTACGAATCATGACAAAGTGTTCTGACCAGGCGTCGGGCTCGTGCGTCAGGCGGCGGGGGTCGTCAAGCACTACCGAACGTAGTGTGTAGTCGGCGGCCCACCAGCTTAAGGCGACCAGTGCAACCAGTAGCAAAAGGGCTGTCAGGGTTGGCAGACGTTGTTTCATTATTGGGTGACGTCGCCCAGAATGACCGAGTTTGCCAGCAGGAAAGGACCAAGCCTGCCCTGGGCGGCCAGGAGGAGATCGCAGCATTCGCGGGCAGCACCATGACCACCGTTGACGGAGGCGACCCAGTGTACAGCCTGTGAAATATAGGCCGGTGCGTTGGGCACGCTGGCAGAAAAGCCTACGCGTTGCAATGCGGCAAGGTCCATGATGTCGTCACCCATAAAGCCAACCTGATCAAGGGTGCAGCCCAGTTCCTGGGCCATGGTGCCAAGGGCCTGTACTTTGTCACGAACCCCTTGCTGTACCAGTTCTATGCCCAGCTCGGCGGCACGGCGGGCCACGATGGGGCCTTTACGTCCGGTGATGAAGGCGACGGCAATGCCGCTTTCGCGCAGCATGCGCAGGCCGTAGCCATCGAGCGAATTGAAACGCTTTACCAGTTCACCGTTTTCACCGTACCACAGCCCGCCATCGGTCAGGATGCCGTCGATGTCAAAGGCCATGAGGCGTATTTCGCGGGCCCGTTCGATAACCTGCGGGTTGACGCGAGCCAGAACAAGGGCCTCGGCCGGGTGAGGGATGGAAACAGATTTCATAAACTAGATTACCTTTGCTGCCATAAGGTCGTGCATGTGCAGGGCACCGATAAGCTGGCCCTGCTCGTTGACAACCACCACCTGGGATAAGTGGTTGGTGTCCATGAGAGTGGCTGCTTCAATGGCCAGCGCACTGGCGACGACGTTTTTCGGGTGGTGCGACATACCGTCGGCCACAGTGAGCGAGCGGATATCACCTTTGCGGATGATCAGGCGGCGCAAGTCTCCGTCGGTGAAAATGCCGGTAGGGAGATTGTCCGGATTGGTGACGATGGTCATGCCCATGCCCTTGCGCGACATTTCTTCAAGAGCCTGGGGAATCGGGGTGTGTTCGTGTACGACCGGCAGGGCATCGCCCGACCGCATTACATCGCGGACATGGGTTAACAAACGTCGGCCCAGTGCGCCGCCAGGGTGCGACAGGGCGAAGTCTTCGGCACCGAAGCCTCGTGCCTCAAGGCACGCAACGGCCAGTGCATCGCCAAGCGCCATGGTGGTTGTGGTGCTGGCCGTGGGGGCCAGGTTCAGCGGGCAGGCTTCGTGTTCGACGTGGACATCAAGGTGAACGTTGGCGTTGGCCGCCAGTTCAGAGCGGGGGTGGCCGGTGATGGCAATGATGGGGATGGCCATGCGCTTGCAGACCGACAGTACCGTGACCAGTTCCTGGGCAGCCCCTGAGTATGAGATGGCCAGGACGACATCGAGCGGTGTCAGCATGCCCAGATCGCCATGGATGGCCTCGACCCCGTGCATGAAAAATGCCGGCGTGCCCGTTGAGGCCAGTGTGGCTGCAATTTTTCGCCCGATATGGCCCGACTTCCCAATGCCGGTGACGACC
>JBAYOZ010000105.1:0-6394 GCA_041677965.1 Pusillimonas sp. | reverse complement strand
GGTGTGCCCTCGCTGATCAGGCGACCGTTATTCAGTACGGAAATGTAATGGGCCAGTCGCATGACGACACCGACGTTGTGTTCAACCAGCACGATCGTCGTGCCCTGGCGGTGAAGGTCAAGAATGGCGCGTTCAACGTGGGCAATCGCCTGGGTGGGCAGTCCGGCCAGAGGCTCGTCCAGCAGCAACAGCGAAGGCTGGCTGGCCATGGCGCGTGCCATTTCCAGCAGTTTCGACTCCCCGTAGCTCAGGGCCCCCGCCAGTTGGTGTGCCTTTTCCGCCAGCCCGACTTGCTCAAGCAAGTGCAGGCCTTCCTGGATCCCTGCCGCATTTTCCCGACGCTGGCGACGCGAGTTCAGCAACGCATCAATGAAGGTGCTGCGGGTCAGGGTGTGGCGGCCGACCAGCACGTTTTCAAGCACGGTCATGTCCTGGAAAATCTGCAGGTTCTGAAAGGTGCGGGCCAGGCCTCGCTGGGCGCGTTGATGGGGCGGCAGGGCCGTGACGTCCACGCCATGAAACCGGATGGTTCCCCGTGTCGGCGGGTTGATGCCGCAGATCAGATTGAACAGGGTTGATTTGCCTGCGCCGTTCGGGCCGATCAGCGCGTGGATCGTGCCGGGTTGTACGCTCAGGTCGACCGCGTCGATGGCGACCAGGCCGCCAAACGATTTGCCGATACCGTTCAGCTGCAGGATGGGGCTGTGCTCGACAGTAGCAGGTTGTGCAGCATAAGATGTCGTCATGCCGATGGCCTCCGCAAGGACAGGCGGGACTTTAGATTGGCCAGGCCACCGGCGATGCCGGCGGGCATGAACCCGACAACGACAATCATGGCGATACCAAAAATAAGCAGTTCGGAATCATGCAGGCTGCGTGTCAATTCGGGCAGGGCGGTGAAGATCAGCGCCCCGAAGAAGGGGCCCCAGTAACGGCCAAACCCGCCGATTGCCACCATGACCAGTAACAAGATCGAGGTCGAGAACGAGAACACGTCGGGTGAAACGAATTGGTTCTGGTGTGCGTACAAGGCGCCGGCCAGCGCTGCAATGGTATTGGCCAGGACGAAAACGCCCAGTTTGTAGCGCAGTACGGGAATACCCATGCAGGCGGCCGCCGTATCGCTGGAGTGGATCACCCGCAGGGCGCGGCCGGCGCGTGAATTCCCCAGGAAGCTCAGGCTGAGCAGAATGAGGCCCGTCACCAGCCAATAGGCCACAAAAATGGCGGTCGGGCTGCTGACGTCCAGGCCTCCCAGCGTGTAGGCGGGAATGCCGATCAGCCCGTTCGGGCCCCCCGTCCAGCTGACCAGTCCGGTCAGCAATACAGAGAAAATCGCATTAAAGCCCAGTGTGGCCATGGCCAGATAGTGGCCACTGAGTCTGAGCGTGGGCCAGCCGATCACGATTGAAAACAGTGCGGAAATGCCCATGGCCCCCAGCGTGCCCAGCCATGGCGTCACGCCGGCATGGACGGCCAGCATCCCGCTGGTGTAGGCGCCAAGCCCCCAGAAAGCGGCATGGGCCAGCGACGTCAGCCCTGTCAGGCCAACCAGCAGGTTCAGGCTGGCAATCAGCAGCAGATTGATGAAAAAGGCGCTGCCCATGCTGACCCAGTAGGCATTGGGTGTGATCAGCGGCCACACAATGACCAGTATCCACAGGATCAGCAAATGGCTCTGGCGACGGGCGCCAAGGCGTGTCAGAAAAGCAGGTTTCATAACTTGACGACTTCCGGTTTGCCCAGCAAGCCCTGCGGTCGCAGTACCAGTACGAGCAGCAGCACCAGGAACGCCAGCGCGTCCTTGAACTGGGACGTTACGAAGCCACTGACGAGGGATTCAAGCAGCCCGAGAATCAGACCGCCGGCCATGGCGCCGAACAGGCTGCCCAGGCCACCGAGCATGGCGGCGCTGAACCCCTTGAAGCCCAGCATGGCGCCGGCATCGTAGGACATCAGGGTCAGCGGCGTGATGATGGTGCCGGCCAGTCCGCCCATGGCGGCTGCCAGGACGAAGGCACTGAAAACAACGCGAGAGTGGCGGATGCCTACCAGCGCGGCCGCCCGAGGGTTGGCAGCGGCCGCGCGCATGGCGCAGCCCCAGCGGGTATACGAGAAAAAGACGTGGGTCAGCGCCATCAGCGTCAGTGTGATCCCCAGAATCCACAGGGTTTGTGTAGCAACGCTTGCCCCCAGGATGTGAGTCGAGGTTGTTGTCGACAGACCAGGATAGCCCACCGGGTTTTTCCCCAGGCTCAGCATGACCAGGCTTTTCGACAGCAAGGCGATGCCGACGGTGACCAGGGTCAGTGCGAAGGGGGTCTGGTTGACCAGGGGGCGTACCAGAAAGCGTTCCGTCAACCCGCCAATCAGCGCGACGGCGACTCCGGCGATCAGGCAGGCCTGCCAGACGGGCATGTTGATGTCATTGAAGCAGAAGGCGGCCAGAATGCCGCCCATCATGACCCACTCACCCTGAACAAAGTTCAGGGCGCCGGTACTTTTGAAAATGACGTTGAACCCGACAGCAATCAATGCGTAGATGCTGCCGGTGCCCAGTCCCGAGAAGATGATTTGCAGGGTGTTGCTGTCCATCACTGACCTGAAAAAGAGGTGTCGCCGGGCGTTTTATTTGTAGTCGTGCAGACGGAAGCGCCCGTCAGCCCATTTAATCAGGACGATGTCCTCCTTGGATAAACCGGAGTGACGCTCGGACGAAAAGTTGAAGGTGCCGCCAACGCCCTTGTGACCTTGAATTGTTTCGAGTGTGGCGCGAGTTTTGCCAGGTTCGCCGCCACTGGCTTGCAGCGCGTGACGGGCCAGCTGGATGGCATCATAGGTCTGGGCCACGTACTGGTTGGGCGCACGGCCATAACGCGTTTCGAAGGCGTCTGTCAGGGCTTTGATCGGGGCTTTTTGCGGGTCGCTGTCCGGCAAGTCAGCGCCGACCGGGAACTTCACTGAAACCAGCAACAGTTTGTCGGCGCTGCTGCCGGCCAGTTCCATGTATTTCTGCGACACGAAGCCATAGCTGTGGATCAGTTCGCGGTCGGTCAGACCCAGTTGTTCGGCTTGTTTGGCGAAAATCACGCCGGCCGGGGTGACCGTCCAGCACAGCACTGCCTGCACGTCGCTGTTCTTGATGCGGGTCAGTTGCGGGATCAGGTCGTTGTCTGTAGGGGCGAAGGCTTCGAAGGTTACGTCCAGACCCAGTGACGGGGCCAGTTTCTTCAGTTCTTCGGCGGCGGCTTGTCCGAACCCGCTGGTGTCATGCAGCAGGGCAATACGGGTGATGCCTTTTTTGTCAAAGTAGTCTTTCAGGCGCTCAAAGACCTGGCGGTCGTCAACCGTGCTTTTGAAAACCCATTCGCGTTCGGCCACTGGGGCGACAATGCTGTGAGCCCCTTCGGTCGAGATGAACGGTACCTTGCTTTGCGTCGCGAGGGGTACCATGGCCAGTGCGATGCCACTCATGTTGCCGCCACCCACAATAATATCGACGTCGTCTTGCGAAATCAGTCGGCGTGTCGCGTTCAGCGCTTTGCTGGTTTGGCTTTCGGCATCGTAGAACACCCATTTCACGGGTTGGCCATTGATGCCGCCGGCGGCATTGATTTCATCGACGGCGATCTCCATGCCGGCTTTCATGTCTTCGCCCAGAAAGGCGGCGGGCCCGGTGGTGGACAGGATGGTGCCGATGGTCAGGGGTTCACTGGCTTGGGTCAATGGTGCAGCCAGAGTCAGGGTGGCGGCCGCCAGGCCGCGCAGGAAATGGGTAAAGCGCATGATGTGTTCTCTTCAGACAGGGGGGCCTAAGCCCATGGATCAGGTCGTGTGAATTCGGATCGTTACGTTCGAGCCGCGTGCCAGGGAGCCGTAAATCGGACAGACCGCGGTAAAGGCGTCGACCAGTTCACTGGCCTGGTCTTTACCGATCCCGGTAAAACGGTAGTCCAGTTCAATGACCCGGTAGTGGCCTGGCCGGTCGTCATCGGTTTCGCTGCGGGCGTCAATCTTCAGGCCGTAGCCGGCCCAGTTCCGTTTGGCAGCTTCGTCGCCAATGACAGCGTGCGAACATGTTTGCAGGGCGCCCAGCAGCAGTTCGGCGGCTTGCCAGGCCTGGCCCTGTCCGCCGCGGCTTTCTGAGGCATCGACAACCAGATGCTGGTCGCGGGCACTCAGCAGATAACGTCCGGCATCGGGCGACAGTTGGCTGGTGGTATAGGTAACAGGCATGATGTTCAGTTCCGTTCTGGGCGCGCCAGACCAAGGTGGTCGCGCAGGGTGGCACCGTCGTATTCACGGCGGAAGAGGTTTTGGTCCTGGAGCCGGGGTACCACCAGGCGAACAAAGTTTTCGAGTCCCCCCGGCAGGTAAGGCACCTGGATCATGAAGCCATCGCAGGCGCGTGCCGCGTGCCAGGTCCGCATGGTTTCAGTGACTTTGTCGGCATCCCCGACAAAGTCACGCAGCGGGCCAATGCCGTAGTGGTGGCCCAGCGCGCGCAGCCCAAGACCGCGTTTGCGGGTCAATTCGGCAACTTCCTGATAGTGTCCCTGTACGCCGGGGACATCCATGTCGGGCAGCACCTCGTCCTGCGGGAAGGCCGACAGGTCGATGTCCAGGTGATACGACAGGGTGGACAGACCGGCTTCCGGGTCCGTCAGGCCTTTAAGGATGTCTTCCTGTGCCAGCGCCATGGCTTCGGTTTCGGCAACGATCGGCACGATGCCGGGCAGGATTTTCAGGCTGTCCGGGTCGCGGCCGTGCTGAACGGCGCGCTCTTTCATTTCTTTGTAGAACGCCTGAGCCGATTCCAGTGATGAATGTGTCACGAAAATGACATCGGCCCAGCGTGCCGCAAAATCGCGGCCTCGGCCCGACGCACCCGCCTGGATGAATACCGGTCGCCCTTGCGGTGGGCGGCTGACGTTCAGCGGGCCCTGGACTGAAAACCACTTGCCCTGATGGTTGATGGAACGGATTTTGGCGGGGTCGGCAAATAGCGGCGTTTGCGTATCCAGTTTCAGGGCATCGTCGTCCCAGCTGTCCCAAAGTTTGCAGGTGACTTCCAGAAACTCTTCGGCCCGCTCATAGCGTTCGTTGCGGTCGAGTTGCTCGGTCAGCCCGAAATTGGCAGCTTCGGCCTGCTGGAACGATGTGACGATATTCCAGGCGGCGCGACCTGCACTCAGGTGATCCAGCGAGGCCAAGGCGCGGGCAACCGGGTACGGGTCGAAGTACGAGGTCGAAATGGTACTGGCCAGGCCCAGATGGCGCGTTGCTGCGGCGACGACGGACAGAACGATCATCGGGTCCAGCCGTAACGCACCCAGCGCGCCCAAGCGAACCTGGCTATCGATGCTGTTGCCATGGCGGCGGGGGATGGCCAGGATGTCTGCCAGAAACAGCATGTCGAAGCGACCCTGTTCAAGCAGTTGCCCCAGACGGGTGTAATAGCCTGCAGACAGCAGATCGGTGTCGGCGGCCGGGTGGCGCCATCCGCCATGGCAGCCGGAAACCGGTCCTGCCAGGGCAAACGCAGCCAGATGCATGGGGTCGTTGCGAGAAGTGTTCATTGCAGCTTGACGTATGAAGGAAGCAGAGGATTGTCATCGTATCAAGCAAATCAATGAATTTTCATATGCTTTTGTTATAAGCAAATTCAGGGGTGAGGAGTGTTTTTTATATTCTTATGAAATATATAATTTTTTTCCAAATATGGTTTTTAATGCATTGAAATTAAATGACTAATACTTTTAATCAATATATTTATTCTTTATTCCGATTCATGCTTTCTTTATGTTCTTTTCTTCTAAAGGGCATATTGTGTGGGTATAAGGCGTCAAGCCCGGGTTTTGTCGACGGGTTGTGAAGGCGGGGTTGCGTCAAACGGCGGTGCTAAGATCTATACCTGCGTTATGGTTGATGTTGCATTAAAGGAAAACCGTCATGGTTTCAGCGTTGGAAGAACATGAAAAACCCGCCATCGTCGAATTGACGGTACAGGGCATGACTTGCGCCTCGTGCGTGGGGCGCGTCGAGCGTGCGCTTAAGGCCGTACCTGGCGTTGAGCAGGCGGCCGTCAATCTGGCGACCGAGCGTGCCACAGTACGGGGTATTGCCGATGCCTACACGTTGCTGGCAGCCATTGAAAAGGCCGGCTACGAGGCGCGCGAGATTGATCCGCAGGTGCGTGACGACCAGGTTTCGGTGCGCAAAGAGGCCGAATACGCCGCGCTCAAGCGCGATTTTGTGCTGGCACTGGTGTTGACGTTGCCGGTATTCATTCTTGAAATGGGCTCTCACCTGATTCCCGCCATGCATCACTGGGTCATGCAGACGATCGGAATGCAACTGAGCTGGTATGTGCAGTTTGCCCTGACGACGCTGG
>JBAYOZ010000104.1:0-6411 GCA_041677965.1 Pusillimonas sp. | reverse complement strand
GCTGGGCATTGGCCGCTCGTACCAGGTGCCACAACCGTATTCCGGCCTGACCGTCTTCGAAAACTGCCTGGTGGCGGCAACGCTGGGGGCACGGCTTCCCGAACCGCAGGCCTATGCCCTGTGCCAGGACGTCCTGCAATCCACCGGGCTGCTTGCAAAAGCCAACCAGTTGGCCGGCGGGCTGACACTGCTCAACCGCAAGCGGCTTGAACTGGCCAGGGCCTTGTGCACACAACCCAAACTATTGCTGCTGGATGAAATTGCCGGTGGCCTGACCGAGCATGAAGCCAAAATTCTGGTCGATGAAATCAAGGCGATCAAAGCCCGTGGTGTCACCATGATCTGGATCGAACACGTGGTGCATGCCCTGCTGGCTGTCGCCGACCGCCTGTTTGTCCTGAACTTCGGCACCCGCCTGGCCGAAGGGGAACCCAACGAGGTCATGAACAACCCCGAAGTCAAACGGGTCTACATGGGGCTGGACGCATGAGCGCACTTCTGAAAACTCACGCACTAAGTGCGTTCTACGGTGACTTCCAGGCCTTGTTCGGTATTGATTTCGAAATCAACGCCGGCGAAACGATTGCCATTATTGGCGCGAACGGCGCCGGCAAGTCCACCTTTCTCAAATCCGTTACCGGGCTGCTGAAAAACACCCCTGAGGCCATCGAATTCAAGGGACGCCCCATCGGCGGCATGCCACCCGGCAAAATCGTTTCACTGGGGGTTGCCATGGTTCCCGAGGGGCGCCGTCTGTTCCCCAGCCTGTCGGTAGAAGAAAACCTGCTGATGGGCGGCTACACCAGGCGCCCCGGGCCCTGGACCCTGGACAGCGTATATGCCCTTTTTCCGGTGCTGCACGAACGACGCGACAACCCGGGCACGGCGCTTTCCGGTGGGCAACAACAAATGGTAGCCATCGGCCGCGCCTTGATGAGCAACCCCGACCTGCTCATCTGCGACGAGATATCGCTGGGGCTGGCCCCCATCATCGTCAAGGAAATCTACAGCACGCTGGACCAGATCAGGGCCGACGGCCTGAGCGTGATCGTGGTCGAGCAAGACGTGGCAACGGCCAGCAAAGTGTCCAACCGGCTGTACTGCTTTCAGGAAGGCCGGGTTTCGCTGCAGGGGCCATCCGCCGAATTGTCCATGGACGACATTTCCAAAGCCTATTTTGGTATCTGAAAGGAACCGCAATGCTCAGCTGGATTTCTACCGTTTTACAAGGTCTGATGCTTGGCGGACTGTATGCGCTGTTCGCGATGGGGCTGTCGCTGATGTTCGGCGTCATGCGACTGACCAACATCGCCCATGGCGACTTCATCATTCTGGCGGCCTTCGCCGCGTTTGCGCTGCTGGCCTCTTCGGGCATGAACGAATTCGGGCCTGCCTTGACCAGCATGGCCATCTTGCTGCCCATGGCCTTTGTCTTTGGCTATGGCCTTCAACGCCTGATGCTTAATGGCACCCTGGGCAAAGACCCGCTGCCCTCACTGGTGGTGACCTTCGGGCTGTCGATCGTGATCCAGAATGCACTGGTCGAAATTTTCAGTGCTGACCCGCGATCAATCGGTACTGGCGGTTTCAACACGCTTAGCCTGAGCCTGGGCAGCGACCTGGCTGTCGGCGCGCTGCCACTGACCATTTTCC
This sequence comes from Pusillimonas sp., assembly GCA_041677965.1. Lineage (GTDB taxonomy): Bacteria > Pseudomonadota > Gammaproteobacteria > Burkholderiales > Burkholderiaceae_B > Neopusillimonas. The sequence goes on along the minus strand of JBAYOZ010000104.1, from coordinate 4,758 downwards.
TGCTCGCCGTGCTGATGGCCTTCCTGATGCAGTGGTTGTTCAACCGTACCGCCATCGGCCGGGCATTTCGGGCCACCTCTGACGACAAGGACGCTGCCGAGCTGATGGGGGTCGATCATCGGCACATTTACGGTCTGGCGACAGCCACGGCCTTTGTATTGATTGCCGTCGCCGGTGTGTTGCAGGGCATGCGCACCACCGTGTCGCCCGCCGATGGCCCTGCCCTGCTGATCTTTGCCTTCGAAGCCGTGATCATCGGTGGCATGGGTTCATTCTGGGGCACCTTTGCCGGCGCCCTGATTTTGGGTGTCACGCAAAGCATCGCCTTTCGCATTGATCCGGGCTGGGGCATCTGGGCCGGCCATGTCGTGTTCCTGACCATGCTGCTGGTTCGCCCCCAGGGGCTGTTCCCAAAAACCCGCTAACCCGATACCGACCTGTCATCAGAGTATTCAAACCATGTCAACGACCAACCTGCCGCTGTTTACTGTTGAACGCAAGACCCGCGCCAGCCAGATCGGCGCCGTCATCGCTGTCGTGCTGGTAGCCACCGCCGCATCCATGCCCTGGTGGGCCGGGTCAAGCTGGCTGCGCGAATTCAACCAGATTGCCTGTTACTTCATTTTTGCCAGCATGTGGAACCTGCTGGCCGGTTACGGGGGCATGGTGTCAATCGGGCAGCAAGCCTTTCTGGGCTTCAGCGGGTACGCCATGATCATCATGGCCAATTCATTGGGCGTCAACCCGTTTGTGGCCGTACCCATTGCCGCGGTGCTGACCGGGCTGGTTGCCCTGCCTGTTTCAAAAATCGCCTTTCGCCTGCAAGGGGGCTACTTTGCCATCGGCACCTGGGTGATTGCCGAAGTGTTCAGACTGTCCTTCGCCAATGTCTCGGCTATCGGGGGCGGTTCGGGCATGAGCCTGACGGCCCTGCGCGGCATACCCCGGGCCACACGTGAATCCGTCACGTTCTGGATGACGCTGGCCGCCGTGGTGGCCACCATCGGCCTGACCTACTGGTTCCTGCGCAGTCGCCAGGGGCTGGCCTTGCTGGCGATCCGCGATTCGGAAATCGCCTCTGAGTCGCAAGGCATCGACGTGCAGTCCACCAAACTGGCGGTTTACGTGGTCGCCGCTTTTGGGGCGGGCCTGGCGGGCGCGCTGTACTTTTTGGGCAACCTGCGCATCTCGCCCGACGCCGCGTTCTCGGTGAACTGGACGGCTTTTGCGATTTTCATGATCATGATCGGTGGCCTGGGCACCATTGAGGGGCCGATTCTGGGGGCCGTCATTTTCTGGGCCCTGAACCGGTATTTTGCCGACTATGGCACCTGGTACCTGGTCGGGCTGGGCTTGCTGGCCATTGCCATTACCCTGGTGTTCAAGCAAGGGATATGGGGCTATATCCAGCAACGCTATGACATCCGGCTGTTTCCGGTGCAGCGCCGGCTGTTGATGACGCCCCCTCGAAACGAGTGACAGTTACCCGAAAACGACCTCACAGATCTGTGGCGATGCTCATTGATGTTATAAAGTAACATCGTCAACAAATCGGGCTGAGCCACCATGCAATACCCCCTGAACCCTGCCGCAACAGACACCACGCCAACGCTGCCGGTCTTGCGTCTTGTCCGGCGACTACGTCGGGCTTTGCCGGCAGGTGTCTCGGGGCTGGCCCTGCTGCTGGCGGCCACCGCACACGCGCAGGCCCCCGGCAAACATGTCCATGGCCAGGCCGAACTGGATATTGCCATCGAGGAAAGCAGCATCGCCCTGATGCTGGTGTCTCCGCTGGACAATATCCTGGGCTTTGAGCACACACCGCACACGGACGCCGAACGCAAACAAGCCAACAACGCTCAAAAGGCTCTGGCGCAAGGCGACCGCCTGTTTGCTATTGATGAGGGCGCGGGCTGTACCACTGAACAGGTCAATGCAAAAGCGTTTTACGAAGACACATCAAAAGAATCGCCACATTCAGCGCATGCCCACAACGATGCCCATCGCCACGCGGGCGATCAGGAGCATGCGCACCCGGCTGAAGACACGCACAACCATGGCCATTCAGGGCACGCCGGCATGCATGCCGACGCAGAACTGACTGTTCAATACAGGTGTGCTTCAGGCCATAACGTCAAGGTCATTGATACCGCCGCCCTGTTTGACGCCTTTCCCCGACTTCAAACCCTGCAGGTCCAGCTGGCCGGGCCAAACCGGCAGGCTGGCATGACGATTACACGCACCCAACCCCGAATTTCCGTACCACGATAAGTCTTTCGCAATGACCGCCTCTGCAGCCCTGTCGGCTTCTGCCGGTTTTGTCTTGAGCATTGACCATCTGGTCTACGCTTGGCCGGGCCATGCCGACCCGGTGCTGAAGATCAACGACCTGCGGATACCCTTGCACAGCCGGACCTTCCTTTACGGACCCAGTGGTTGCGGCAAAAGTACGCTGCTGGGCCTGATGGCCGGCGTACTGCTGCCCACATCGGGTTCGGTTGATCTGCTGGGCCAGCGCTGGCAAACGCTGAATGCGGCACGCCGCGACCGGTATCGCGCCGATCACGTCGGCTACATTTTCCAGCAGTTCAACCTGGTGCCGTACATCAGTGCGCTGGAAAACGTGCTGGCACCCTGTTATTTTTCAGCACAACGCCGGCAGGCTGCCATGGCCGATCATGGCTCACCGGCGGCCAGCGCGAAAACATTGCTGCTGGCCATGGGGCTGACACCAGATGACATCCAGCGCCCGGCCGGGAATTTGTCCGTCGGCCAGCAGCAGCGGGTCGCCGCGGCACGCGCACTGATTGGCCGTCCGGCCCTGGTCATTGCCGACGAACCCACATCGGCTCTGGATGACGACACGACACACAGCTTCATGCAGCACTTATCAAGCGCGGTTGACAAGGCTCAAAGCAGCCTGGTGTTCGTCAGCCATGACCGGAACTTGCAAACCTATTTCAACCAGCACGTGTTCCTGCCCGAGATCAACCTGGCCGGCCCCCTTCACAAGACAACCGGCCACGCTGTCGCCGCAGGGGTGGCCACATGAATCTCTGGTTGCTGAATCTGGCCTGGCGCAGTGCCTGGAACCGGCGCTTTTCACTGACATTCACGGTGGTTTCAATTGCCCTGGCCACCCTGATGTTGCTGGGACTCGAACGTGCCCGCAACGATTTACGCAGTCATTTTGTATCGGCCGTATCCGGAACCGACCTGATCGTGGGAGCCCGCGGTGGCCAGTTGCCACTGCTGCTGTATACCGTGTTTCATGTCGGCACACCCACCAATACCATGAAAGCCTCAAGTGTTGAGGCCATCGCGGCGCAACCGGGCGTGGCCTGGGTCGTCCCCATCGTCAAGGGCGACTCGCACCGGGGGTACCCGGTCATGGGTACCAGCCCCGGTTACTTTGAGCATGTCCGTTATGGCCTGAAGCAACCTCTGGTTTTCCAGAGCGGTGGCCCCTGGGTCAATGCATTTGATGCCGTACTGGGTGCCGAAGTGGCCGACGCCTTGGGGTATACGGTGTCATCGCAACTGACATTGGCGCATGGCGATGGCGGCTTGAATGCCATTGCCCACGATGATCACCCGTTTACCGTATCGGGCGTACTGGTGCGCACCGGCACGCCGGTAGACCGCAGCATTCTGGTCAGCACCCAGGCCCTATCGGCCCTGCATGCCGGCTGGATCGGGGGCCGGCCCTTGCCGGGTCAAGGCAAAGCGTCAGTCTTGCCCGGAGCGCTGCAACCCGTCACGGTCAATGCCGCACTGATCGGCCTGGAGCGACGCGCAGCGGTTTTTTCGTTGCAGCGTTATATCAACAGCTTTCAGGCTGAACCCCTGATGGCCATTCTTCCCGGCGTCACGCTGGACGAGTTGTGGGGGCTGCTGACCCCGATCGAATCCACTCTGGGCGTGATGGGCTGGCTGATTGCCGCAGTCAGCCTCGCCGGTCTGATGTCGGTGATTCTGACCTCGCTGAATGAGCGCCGGCGCGAACTGGCCATTTTAAGGTCTGTCGGAGCGCGACCCGGCCAGATCGTCTTGCTGGTCAGTTGTGAAAGCCTGCTGGTTACCCTGGTGGGGCTGTTGGCCGGCAGCATCGCGCTGTTCGCCCTGATTGCATCACTTGGCCCCTGGCTGCAAACCCGCGCGGGGCTTACACTGTCACTGTCACTACCTACCCCGTCTGAAGGTATTATCGTGCTCAGCATTATTGCCGCCAGCCTGCTCGCCAGCCTCATACCCGCATGGCGGGCCTATCGCGTCACGCTGGCCGATGGCCTTTCGCCTTCTGCCTGATCATCCATACCCCTATGTCACACTCCCCAACCCGTCGCGCCTTGCTGGCCCTTATCTGTGCCGCGCCACTGCCCTTGTTTGCACAGCCATCCTCGTCGTACCGGGAAATCACCTGGGATGATCTGGTGCCCCCCGGCTGGGACCCGGCCGATTCATTCAAAGACCTGGAAGACCTGGCCTACCTGCCTGACAGCGACCCCAAGGTGCAGGTGCTGTATGACCGTATGCGAACGGTGTGGGATGAGGCTCCCACCGTTGCAGGGCTGGACCAGAGCAAAATCCGTATTCCGGGTTTTGTCGTGCCTCTGGAAGAAGACGCCAAGGGCGTACGCGAATTTCTGCTGGTACCGTATTTCGGCGCCTGCATCCACACCCCGCCCCCACCCGCCAACCAGATCATTCATGTGACCAGCGACAAACCCGTGCCCAATCTGCTGTCGATGGATACGG
>JBAYOZ010000103.1:0-6456 GCA_041677965.1 Pusillimonas sp. | reverse complement strand
GGGCATGACGCTGGTGGAATCGGGCTTTTTGCTGTCGCTGGTGCAGGTAGGCGGCATGACCCTGGGCGTACTGGTTGGCCTTGTCGCTGAAAAAATCGGTTTACGCCGCTGTGTGCTGGCCGGTTTGACCTTGCTGGCGGCCAGTTCGGCGGTAGGGCCGTTGTTTGACAGCAAGTCAGCCTTGCTGTTGTCCCGCGGCATCGAGGGTCTGGGCTTTCTGATGGTGGTCATGCCGGCTCCGGGCATGATCCGGCGTATGGTTGAGCCCGCGTATTTAAGCCGGTTACTGGGGCTGTGGGGGGCGTATGTTCCGTTGGCCACTATTCTGGCCCTGGTGTTCGGTTCGTGGCTGCTAAGCGTCGCCAGCTGGCAGGTGCTGTGGTGGGTGCTGGCGTTGCTGACTGCGGTTATCGGTGTGGTGATCTACAGCAAGGTACCGTCTGATGCGGTCTATCGTGTTGCGGGTTCTGATGACCCGACAGCGTCGAAAGCGCCCAGGGCTCTGGCGTTGGTCCGGCAGACGCTGACCAGCAAGAATGTCTGGCTGGTGACGCTGTGTGCCATGGTCTACGCGTCCCAGTGGATGGCCGTCGTCGGCTTCCTGCCGTCGATTTATGTGGCGGAAGGATTTTCGGGCACAACGGCGGGTCTGATGGCAGCACTGGTCGGTGGTTCGAATGCGCTGGGCAGTCTGGGGGGCGGTCGTCTGGTGCACCGGGGGTTTCAGCCGCACAACCTCATCATCACGGCATTTGTCACCATGTCGTTCTGTACGATTATTGCGTTTGGCGTGGGTGCGCCCAGTTGGCTGCAACTGACCATGGCCCTGATTTTTTCAGCGGTCGGCGGGCTGGTTCCGGGGAATATGTTTTTCCTGGCGTTGCAGATGTCGCCCTCGCGTGAGGCGACCTCCACGTCGGTGGGGCTGCTGCAGCAGTGCCTGTCGTTCGGCCAGTTCATCGGGCCGCCCATTGTGGCCTGGGTGGCGACACTGGCGGGTAACTGGCACATGACCTGGGTGGTGTCGGTCGTGCTGTCTGCATTCGGGGTGTTCATGGCGCTGAATCTTGGCAAAGCCATGCGGGCGCGCGCGTTGGTCTAGTGGCTTGTCGCTTATGCTGGAAATAATGCCAATGCCTGCACAGGCATAAGTCAGCACGTACTCAGGCATAAACCATCATGCACAGCACATTCAATTTTTTTGATCTGTCCCCGGCAGGAACGAGTAGTGGCGAGGCGTTCGACGATTTATTGGCCGTCCCCGGCCTGCGCGTCGAGCGCATCGTGTCGCGAGGGCAGGTCAGCCCACCCGGATTCTGGTATGAACAGGGCTGGGATGAGTGGGTGTTGGTCGTTGATGGCGAGGCCCGGCTGGAAATCGAGGGTCAGAGTGAACCCCTTTGCCTGGCCGCTGGCGACCATGCCTGGCTGCCGGCAGGGTGCCGCCACCGGGTAACCTACACGCGGGCAGAACCACCTACAGTGTGGCTGGCGGTGCATCGCCATATATCGGGCGGGTTACCGGCGTAGAAACGGCACGTTTGATATAGAATAAATTGATTTTTTGCGATATATATGCAAAATAATCTTTTATTGGAAAGGCGTGGGGGTGGGTGATGCTTGTTGAGTTTAGAGTTGAGAATTTTCGTTCCCTGCGTGAAGAGCAGGTGCTCAGCCTTGTCGCCTCCAAGGACAAGACGCTACAGGACACGCACACGGTGAGCACGGGGCTTAAGGCGGCTCCCAGCGTACTGCGCAGTGCAGCGATCTACGGCGCCAATGCCAGTGGCAAGTCCAATCTGATCAAGGCGCTTCAGTACATGCGCGGCGTGGTTGCCGACTCGGCAACCGTTATCCAGCCTGGCCAGGCATTTGCCGTACAGCCATTCCGACTTGATGCGCAGTCGGCCAAAGAGCCCACAGCCTTCGAGGTAACCTTCATCATCGACGGTGTCCGGTATCAGTACGGCTTTTCGATGACACCTCAGCGCATCGTCAGCGAGCACTTGCTGGTCTATAAAGCCTTCAAACCCCAGCGCTGGTTCGAGCGTCGCTACGATACCCAGACAGGTAAGGACGTTTATGACTTTGGACCCGGCCTCAAAGGATCGAAGAGTCTTTGGGAAGGGGCGACCCGTCCAAACGCGTTGTTCCTGTCGACGGCTGTTCAGCTCAATAGCGATGCGCTTCGTCCGGTCTTCGACTGGTTTGTCAATGGGCTCGTGATCTTCAACGAGCAGGCACAGCTCAGCCCACAGGTGTCCATCCAGATGCTGCAGCAGGCTGAAGGCCGTCGGCAGATTTGCGACTTCTTGTCAGCCGCCGACATCAGCATTGCGGACATCGAGGTGGTTACGCGTAAGGTGCCGGGACAGGCCGTGCATTTTGATCTGGTTGCCGGCAAGACCGAAGTGCGCAACGAGGAGGTCGAAGAGCACCAGCTGCGTTTCTCCCACGTGACCGAGCAGGGCCGGGCCGTCTTTGACCTGATGGATGAATCCAACGGTACAAGAAACCTGCTGTTCCTCACCGGTCCGGTGCTGCATATCCTGCGCAAGGGGCTAACGCTGGTGATCGACGAGTTGGACACTAGCCTGCATACTCTGCTTGTGCGTGAGCTTGTGCGGCTGTTTCACCGTCCCGAGATCAATACGGGCGGTGCGCAGCTGATCTTTACCACCCACGACACATCGCTGCTGGATGCTCCGGATCTGTTCCGGCGTGACCAGGTTTGGTTCGTGGAAAAAGATCGTGATCAGGCCTCAGAACTGGTGAGCCTGTCGGAATTCAGCCCGCGCAAGAACGAGGCCCTTGAGCGGGGTTACTTGATGGGGCGCTACGGTGGTATTCCCTTCCTCAACCATACGTTGGGGTTGCATCACTGATGGCGCGCGACAATTCCCCGAAAGAGCGCCAACGTCAGCAGCTCGAACGCAAACTGGCACGACGCCCCAGTTATGACCGCATCCTGATCGTTTCTGAAGGCAGCAAAACCGAGCCCAACTACTTCGGCGAGATCCGGCAGGCCTACCGGCTGCACACAGCCAATGTCGAAGTTCGACCCAGCGAACTCGGTACGGCCCCCATACAGGTGGTGCAGTACGCCAGGGAACTGTTCGAGTTCGGTGACAAGCGCAAGAACATCCGGCCGCGCGCATTCGAGCAGGTGTACGCTGTTTTTGATCGCGACGATCACGGCAGCTACTTCGATGCATTGACGATGGCGGAGTCGCTGGATGGCAAACTGAAAAACGACAACAAGCAGTTCGTGCGTTTCCAGGCGATTGCCTCGGTGCCGAGCTTCGAGCTGTGGCTCCTGTTGCACTACGAGGATATTCAGGCGCCGATCCATCGCGATGAGGTGATGAGGCGCCTCAAAACCCACATCTCCGATTACGAGAAGGGGGCAACTCGTGCCTTTAGCATCACCCGGGAGCGGTTGTCCGTGGGCACGAAACGTGCTCAGTCGTTGGCGACCAAGTTCAATGCGCGTTCGGTGCCCGAGCCGTTCACCGCGATTGTCGAGTTGGTGGAACTACTGACTCATCTTCGCGCTTGCACGCATTAACAAGAAGGATCTAGCCCAGGCTCTGTCCATGAGCGCCTGATCGTCATCAAGATGCGTTGATGTGTTGGTGTCACCCGCCTTTTTTCCCCAGCCTGACTCCCGTTGCCAGAAATGTGCCCGCCAGTACGATGCAGGCGCCCAGGATGATGCTCGGGGTCAGCGGCTCATCCAGAAAGATCACGCCCCACATGACGCCCATGGGGGGTACCAGGAAGGTGACGGTCATGGTTTTGGTGGGGCCGACGCTGGCGAGCAGGCGAAACAGCAGCACATAGGCCAGCCCGGTGCACAGCACGCCCAGTGCGATGGCCGAGGCCCAGGCGGTAAGCGAGACATTGGCCGGGTCAGGCCAGGTCAGCAGGGCGAAGGGCAGGAAAATCAGCGCAGTGGTACCTACGCTGCCGGCGGCGCTGGCCATGGCGTCGACACCCTTCAGGTACATGCTGGTGTAGCACGCCGCTGTGGCATAACACAGGGGGGCACCCAGACCGGCCAGAATGGCCAGGACATGCGCGCTGCCACTGCCCGTGTCAGACAGCAGGTCGTCCGACACCAGCACCAGAATGCCAACGAACCCCAATATCAAACCGCCGATGCGCGGCAGTGTCATTTTTTCCTTGAGCCAGACCCGTGCAATCAGCCCGCCAAACAGCGGCGTCATGGCATTGAGAATGGCCAGCAGGCCCGAGGTCAGGTGAAAGGCCGCATAGGACAGCATCAGGAAGGGCAGGGCCGAATTGAACAGGCCGGCTACGGCGATGCGCTTGTAGTTTTGAACCAGACTGGTCATTTTGCCGAAAATAATGACCAGAACCATCAGGAAGGCGCCACCGGCAAAGGCCCTGATTTCGACCAGCGGAATCGAGCCGACCTCGCGGATGGACAACAGCATGAACAGGAACGAGCCACTCCAGATAATGCTTAGAAGAATGAGGTTGCGCAGGTCTTTGAGTGGCATGTGCGTTAAAAGGTCATGAGATGCGATGGCCGATTATAGGGAAATCAGGGGCGCTGATGCCGTTCAGGAACAATTCGGAAATCATGGTCGACAAATCGGCCGGTTTTATGGACCCCGAGGGTTTGTACCAGACCGGAATCCAGTTGGTCATGCCGAAGTACAGCATGGCCATGGCCGTTACATTTTTGCGGCTGATTTCAATATCGGGTCGCAGCGACTGGATCAGCAAGACGGCACGGTTGATGATGCGTTCCTGAATCTGGATGACCGACTTCATGGCGGGCTTGTTCAGGTAGCGCATCTGTGTCAGCAGCACCGTCATCTCTTCCGGCACGCGAATGTATTCATTGACCAGGGTAGTGGTGAAGGCTTGAAACTTTTCTTTCGGGGCAGATGCCGCTTCGATGGCGGCGTCGATTTTCCAGGCCAGGTCTTCGATCTTCCAGGTGATCAGGCTATACAGGATGGCGTGTTTTGATCTGTGGTAGTGATACAGCGATGATTTTTTAATGCCGCATTGGGCGGCAATGTCTTCCAGCAGGGTTTCGCTATAGCCCTGTTGGGCAAACAGCACGGCAGCTGCCCGCAAAATGTCTTTCTTTCGGTCTTCGTAATCAAGGGCGCGTGTGCGTGCCATGGTTATCTCGTGGTGAACACTCAGGACTTGCCGGATTGTCGGCGCAATTCCAGCCGGATGTCATTAATGACATGGGCGATGCTGGGGCGTGCGGCCAGTTTCTCAAGGTAATCGGGCAAAGTGGGCAGGGCGGTGGCCATCAGGTCGCCGGCACCGACGAAGTGCAGGGCGCGCTGCACTGTGGTCAGGTGGGCCCAGGCCGTGGCGTCAGCCTGGCTGAAGGTGTCGCCGCACAGCCAGGGGTCAAACGCAGCCCGGCGTGCCAGAAACTTCAGGCCTTTTTCGGCCTGCACAATGGCCCGGTCGGCCTGCCCGGCCTCTAGCGTGGCGCCCCAGAATGCTGCACCATAAAGGTCTCGTACCGGCAGTTCGATGTACAGCTCAAGGTACTGAACCAGTTCACGGCAGCGTGCGCGATCGACGGGATGAACAGGGAACAGGCTGGGGGCGTCGCCCCGGGTTTCTTCCAGGTACTCGATGATCGCGGCAGATTCGTGCAGGCAATGCCCGTCGGGTGTTTGCAGCCACGGGATTTTTCCGGTGGGGCTGCCAGCCTGCGGCCACAGGTCGGCGGGCAGCGCATGCACCTCTTCAAAGGCGCGCCCCTGTTCAAGCAGGGCAATCTTGACTTTGTTGTAGTAGTTGCTTAACGGGGTGCCGTGAAGGCGCAAGAGGCTGCTCATGGAGTGCTCCGTAACCGGTTCAGGTAATGATCAGGCAGTCGCCTGCCGAGACGGGGCAATCGTACAGTCGTTTGACGGCATCGGCCCGCTTTTTCAGGACGCCGGACTGGTTAATGTAGCCTTTGTCGGTGATTTCGTTGTCATCAATATTGGGGGCGCTGTCCAGCAGCATGGCCCGGATGATGCGGGTGCTGCTGCCCGGGAAGTTGACATTGTGCCGTTCAATGCCTTGACGTATGACATCCAGCAGCGGGCCATGACGGGCGATGTCCGCATCGCCGGCCTCGGCCAGTTCCGGGAATTTTTTGCGGATTTGCGTTGTATTAAGGAAAAACAGGGCACCCAGTTCGTCGCGGTCGTGGCCCGTCAGGACCGCGTCAGTGACGAGGGGGTGAAGTTGGGGCAGCAGGTTGCCGCGTACCGTGGCGACAGAAACCCAGGTGCCGGTGGCCAGCTTGAAGTTCTCGGACAGACGGCCGGCGTACATCAGGCCGTCCTCCGCATGGTCGGTATCGACGAAGGTCACGGCGTCGCCGGTCAGCAGGAAGCCTTCGTCGTCGTAGCTTTTCTGGTTGGCGGCCGGGTCATTGAAATATCCGCGCGTGATGTT
>JBAYOZ010000102.1:0-6459 GCA_041677965.1 Pusillimonas sp. | reverse complement strand
GTCTTATGTGGCGGCGGCCAAACTGGGCCTGATCGGGCCTGGCAGCGGCAAGGTCATTGTTGAAGCCATCACGCAGGCCGATATCGCCCGGGGTTCCTGGAAAACGCCGGCGGCGTCTGCAACGCCAGCACAGGTGCCAGTCATTCCGGTATCTACCGCGCCGATGGCCGGGCGCGCCGTCCTGATCAACGATTCTGAACCTGCCATGACGCCAGTCGTGCCTGATGCGCTGGCAGCGATCGAACTGACATCATTCAGCAACAACGCACCCGCGAGCATGACGCCAGCCATGGCGCGCACCATTGATGAATCACCGACAACCAGCACGCCAGCCACCACGGCCGCAGGGGCTGGTTTTTACCTGCAGTTTGGGGCATTTGGCAGCGAAGACAATGCCCAGGCACTGGCCCAGAAGCTCAACACCCTGATTGCCGGTCAAGAGCCTCATACAGTACAGGTCAGCCCGGGGGCTGACCTGTATCGGGTACAACTGGGGCCCTACCCCAACCGCACACATGCCGTCAATGCGGCCGTACGCCTTTACGATATTATCGGCATGAACCCTGCCATTGCATCACGCCAGGGCGGGATTTAACGCAGCCCGAAACTAGCCTATAACGCGGAAACGATCGGCGTCATCAATGAACGACGGCTCTTTGACCGCCCCTTCGTTTGAACCAAACGGCATTTGCGCACGCAACTTCCACTGTGCAGGCAGGTTCCATTCGGCAGTTACCGCTGCATCAGCGACGGGGTTGTAGTGTTGCAGGCTGGCACCAATACCGGCATCAGCAAGCGCTGTCCAGACCGCATACTGCGCCATGCCACTGGATTGTTCTGACCAGATCGGGAAGTTTTCGGCATAAATGGCGAATTTTTCCTGAAGCGCCTTGACCGCATCCTGGTCTTCATAGAACAACACCGTACCGACCCCTGCCGCGAAACTGGACAGACGCTTGTCGGTAGACTCAAACTTGTCGGCAGGAACAATTTTGCGCAGTTCGTCTTTGACAATATCCCAAAACTTTTCACTTTGGGCGCCATACAAAATCACGACGCGGGAACTTTGCGAGTTGAACGCGGACGGACTGTGCCGGACAGCGCTCTGGATCAGCCGGGTAACGTCATCTTGCGGCAAAGGCAACGATTTGCCCAAGGCGTACTGACTACGACGTTTGGTGGCCGCCTCAAGAAATGCAAGCTTGGTCACGTGTAAATACTCCTATCAAAATCAAGTGAACGACAGTTGAATAGGGCATATGCCCTGTAAAAAAACAGTGAAAAAACAGCGGGCGCATGCAAACGGCCCAACCCTTAGCCGGCAGCACGCTGGCGTTCAAGAGCCAGCTTGTAAACAGTATCGCGTGGCAGGCCACTGACCCGCGCAACCACCTTGGCTGCATCACGCACACTGACTGTTTCCAGCAATATATCCAGCAATGCCAGCGTATCGGCATCGACACCCTCGGGTTCGCGCTGCGGCGCGGCATGCACGATAAGCACAAACTCGCCTTGTTCGTGGTGGCTGTCGGTATCAAACCAGTCGCTCACCTGTGACAACGGCATCGTAACTACCTGCTCGAAGCGCTTGGTCAGCTCACGGGCGATGGTCACCAGCCGGTCGGGACCACAAACCCCGAGCGTATCTGCCAAAGCCGGGCGAACCCGGTGCGGCGACTCGAACATTACGACCGGCGCCGGCATTGCGCACCAGTGCTGCAGCCACTTGCGACGCGCCATCGATTTGGGCGGCATGAAACCGGCAAACACAAAAGCGGGGTTTTCATCAGAGGTCGCCCCGCTGGCCATCAGGGCGGCCAGCACGGCACTCGCACCCGGAATGGGAATGACCCGGCACCCGGCCTGCTGACAGGCGCGCACAATGCGTGCCCCCGGGTCACTGACCCCCGGCGCGCCAGCATCGGAAATCAGTGCAACCCGTTGGCCTCCAAGCAGACGTTCGATAATAGCCTGCCCGGCCTGCGCTTCGTTATGGCGATGCGCGGCAATGAGGGGCGTCGTCACACCCCAGGCATCCAGCAACTGGCGACTTGAGCGGGTATCTTCGGCGGCAATCACGTCGCACAGCGACAGCGTGTGCAACGCACGCAAAGACAGGTCAGCCAGATTGCCGATAGGCGTTGCCACCACATACAAGGCACCGGCCGGCCAATCCTGGGCCTCGACCCGCCCGGCGAGACGTTTCCATGACCCTTCGAAGGTCTGCACATCGGTTTTTTCAAGCATACTGAACCTGTTGAACTGCACACGGGACACAAATGAGCGACCCCGAACTGACTGTATTTGAACTTGCCCGGGCTGCCCAGGCCAAGGCGCTTAAACGTCGCACGCGCCGTCGTCCGGCAACAAAAGCCTTGACGCCAGGCTTGCCTGCCACGTACTCACCCTCACAAAAAGCCGGATTTGATGCCGAAACAAAGGCGGCCGACCACCTGGTGCAGCACGGCCTGCAAATTCTGGGGCAAAACCTGCGCTGCCGTCTGGGCGAAATCGACCTGGTTGCCAATGACCGCGGCACCCTGGTATTTGTTGAAGTGAAATACCGTCAGCAGGCGGGCTTTGGCGGTGCGGCTGCCAGTGTAAACCGGGATAAACAGACGCGCCTGATTCGTAGCGCACGTTTTTTTCTTCCAGCCCTCGCCCGGCGGTTTTATGCAAACGGCACACCACCCTGCCGGTTTGACGTTGTCACCCTTGAGCCCGAAGGCCTTACCTGGATACGCGACGCCTTCAGCACCTGAACATTCGTGCCAGAAAACGTTACATTACCTGACCTCGATTTACAGCGCTCGTGAGATAATACGGCCATGGATATGACCTCTCGCATGTCGTCACATTTCGACGACGCCATCGACACCTTAAAGGCCAGCTCGCAAATGCTGGCCGAACCTTTGGCGGCTGCCGTCGACCAGCTCTTTGCAGCCCTGGCCAACAACAACAAGATTCTGGCCTGCGGCAATGGCGGTTCAGCCGCCGACGCCCAGCACTTCATCGCCGAACTGGTCGGGCGCTTCGAGCGCGACCGCCTGCCCCTGGCCGGCATTGCCCTGAACACAGATACATCCATCCTTACCGCAGTCGCCAACGATTACGGCTACGACCACATCTTCGAGCGACAGGTCATGGCACTGGGCCAGCCAGGAGACATCCTGATCGCCATCAGCACCAGCGGGAACTCTCCGAATGTTCTGCGGTCAATCGAAGCAGCCCACGATCGGGAAATGACTGTCATTGCGCTTTCGGGCAAGGGTGGCGGTACATTCAACGACGTTCTGGCCGAAACAGATATTCACCTGTGCGTACCTCACGACCGCACCATGCGCATCCAGGAAGTACACATTGTTTTGCTGCATGCCCTATGTGACGGCATCGACGCCCTGCTTCTCGGAGACACGCTCTAATGCCTTTGAATTTTTCACGCTTTTCCCGACAAACGCTGCTGGTCATCATGCTGGCAACTGGCACGCTGTTGTCAGGGTGTGGCGTTCTTCTGGTTGGCGGGGCCGCCACCACCGCGGCCATAGCCGCCGACCGGCGCACCACCGGCGAGCAGGTCGAAGACCAGTCCATCGAAATGAAAACCGGCGCTGAAATGCGGCGCCTGTTCACCGACAAGGCACGCGTCATTCCCGTATCGTATGCCGGGCGCGTGGTTTTGCTGGGCGATGTACCTACCGAAGCCGACAAGGCCACTGCTGCCGAGGCCGCCACCAAGGTTGAAAACGTCAAAGAAGTCATCAACCGCCTGCGTGTAGGTGACATGACACCGCTTGGTGTGCGCACCAACGACACCTGGATCACCACCAAGGTACGTACCGCCCTGATCAACGCCAAAGATGTTCCGGCCCGCACCATCGTAGTCACGACCGAACGCGGCATTGTTTACCTGCAGGGCAAGGTTACAGAAACCGAAGGCAATATGGCTGCCAGGGTCGCTGCCAGCGTCACTGGCGTCAACGAAGTCATCAAACTGTTCCAGATCGTTGCCCGCGAAACCCTGGTCACTGATCCCGTTGGCGGCTCGCCCGGCGGCACAACCCCGGCGCCGGGCACATCTGCCCCCCCCGCTACCACAACCGGCATCGGCGCCCCCGACACTCAGGCAATGCCCGTCCAATGAACAAACTAAAAATCATCATCGTTGCTGCTGTGGTGGCTATCGGCCTTCTGGCCTGGCAGCTTGGCAGCCCGTCCCGGTCAGCCCCACAGGTCAGCTTCACCTCACTTCAAGACAAAACATTCACGACTGCCGACCTTGAAAACAAGGTAGTGCTGGTCAAGTTCTGGACAACCGACTGCGTCACCTGCATCAAGCAAATGCCCGACATGACTGAAACCTACACGACGCTTGCGCCTGAAGGGTATGACGTCATTGCCGTGGCGCTGCAGCGCGACAACCCTGATTTTGTCCGTAATTTCGCACAAACCCGCGCACTGCCGTTTACCGTCGTCTATGACGCCGATGGCAGTATTGCAAAGGCATTTGGCGATATTCAACTCACACCAACAGGTTTCCTGCTTGACAAGCAAGGCAATATCGTCAAGCGCTACCTGGGCAACTACGACAAAAACGAATTCGTCAAAACGGTACAGCAGGCGCTGGCCGGTTAACACGCAACCTACCCCCCTATCCCATGACCTCTACCGACTCCCCCATCTATTCATCCGAAATCAAAGCGGCTGTCCTGTCCGAGGCCCTGCCCTACATTCGTCGCTTTCACGGCAAAACCGTTGTCGTCAAATACGGCGGCAACGCCATGACCGAGGAAGCACTGCAACGCAGCTTTGCACACGATGTCGTGCTGCTCAAGCTGGTTGGCCTGAACCCGGTTGTTGTGCATGGCGGGGGCCCGCAAATCAACGAAGCGCTTAAACGGGTCGGCAAAGAAGGTGAATTTATCCAGGGCATGCGCGTCACCGACGCTGAAACCATGGAAGTTGTCGAGTGGGTTCTGGGTGGCCAGGTGCAACAAGACATCGTCATGATGATCAACGAGGCCGGTGGCAAGGCTGTTGGCCTTACCGGCAAAGACGGCTGCCTGATCCAGGCGCATAAAAAAATGATTCCGAACACAGAAAAGCCCGGCGAAATGATCGATATCGGGTTCGTCGGTGATATCTCCCGCATCGAGCCTGCCGTGGTCAAGGCTCTGCAAGATGACCAGTTCATCCCGGTTATTTCATCGATTGGTTATGGCGAAGATGGCCGCGCCTACAACATCAATGCCGACCTGGTGGCGGGTAAAATGGCCGAGGTGCTGGGTGCCGAAAAGCTTGTCATGCTCACGAACACGCCCGGCGTGCTCGACAAGCAGGGCCAGTTGCTGCGTCACCTGTCTGCCCGCACCATCGACGAACTGTTTGCCGACGGCACCATTTCAGGTGGCATGCTGCCAAAAATATCGTCAGCCCTCGATGCTGCCCGCAATGGCGTCAACTCCGTTCATGTTGTCGACGGTCGCGTTCCGCATTGCCTGCTGCTTGAAATCCTTACCGACCGTGGTGTCGGCACCATGATCAGCGCACACTGATACGCGTGCGGTCTTTGCACACTCGCCTGCCCGCCCATCGGGTACGGCGTGCTTACGCCCACCACGCACCGGTCTGGCTGTTCGACCTGGACAACACCCTGCACGACAGCTCGCGCTCTATTTTTAAAGTCATTGACGGCAAAATGACGCAAGCGGTTGCGCAGTGCCTTGAGGTCGGCTTCGAACGCGCCGACGAACTGCGCACAGCCTACTGGAAGCGTTACGGCGCAACGGTCATTGGCCTGGTCAAGCATCACGGAGTCGATGCGCGCGAGTTCTTGCGCATCAGCCACGACTTTGATGCACGCCCTCTGGTGCACTCGGAACGCGGGCTGGCCCGCAAATTCGCACAGCTACCCGGGCGCAAAGTGTTGCTGACCAATGCACCCCACGACTATGCCCGCCAGGTGCTGCAAACCCTCGGTATCTTGCCCTGGTTCGACATGATATGGTCGATCGACCACATGCAGTTGCAGGGCCGCATCCGCCCCAAACCCTCCAGGGCATTAATGCGGCAGGTGCTGGCAAGGCTTGGCACACCTGCCAGCCAGGTCATCCTGGTTGAAGACACCCTGAAAAACCTCAAGAGCGCACGCCAAACCGGTATGCGTACGGTGCATTTATTTCATCCGGGAACACCATTTTCTGCCCTGCACAGCGGGCGCGACACTTACGTTAACTTGCGTATCAATTCGCTGACGCAGTTGCTGACCGGACGACGCCCACTGCGACGTTAAGCCGCACCAACCGGCTGCCCGCACACCTCGCAGCCGGGGTCTTTACGGTAACGGATCTGGTGCCAGTTCATGGTCAGGACATCCAGGCTTTGCAAGCGGCCAACCAACGGTTCACCCATGCCGGTAATCACCTTGATGGCCTCAGCGGCCTGCATACTGCCAATTATGCC
>JBAYOZ010000101.1:0-6474 GCA_041677965.1 Pusillimonas sp. | reverse complement strand
GGTTGCGGGTTGATTTGTGCTGCCTTGTCATACGCACGTTGCGTGGCCGGACGGGCCTGGATGGTTTCAAACCAGCGCTTCAGGTTGGGGAAGTCGTCAAGGTTCTGGCCTTGCTTGGGGTGAGACACAATCCAGGGGTAACTGGCCATGTCGGCAATCGAGTAAAAATCACCGGCCACAAATTCGCGGTCGGCCAGACGCTTGTTCAGAACACCATACAGACGCGCGGTTTCACGCACGTAACGATCAATGGCGTAGGCAATGCGTTCAGGTGCATACTGGGTGAAATGGTGATTCTGTCCGGCCATGGGGCCAAGACCGCCCATTTGCCAGAACAGCCACTGCATGACTTCGGTACGCTGGCGCAGGTCGGTGGGCAGGAATTGCCCTGTTTTTTCAGCCAGATACTGCAGCATGGCCCCCGATTCAAAAATTGAAATGGGCTCTCCGCCATCGGCCGGCGCATGATCGACCATGGCCGGGATGCGGTTATTGGGTGCAATTTTCAGGAAATCAGCCTGAAACTGTTCGCCCTTGGCAATGTTGATGGGGATGATCGTGTAGTCAAGGCCGGTTTCCTCAAGAAACAGCGTCACTTTATGGCCGTTGGGCGTGGTCCAGTAGTACAGATCAATCATGGTTATCCTTCGAGGGCAGCGTTGATATCTTTTTCAAGGTCGGACGGTGACGTGGTGGGCGCGTAACGTGCAACCACCTGGCCATCACGGCCAACCAGAAACTTGGTGAAGTTCCATTTAATGGCTTCAGACCCCAGCACACCGGGCCGGGCAGATTTCAGCCATTGGAACAAGGGGTGGGCGTTGGCCCCGTTGACGTCGACTTTTTCGAACATCGGGAATGTAATGCGATAGCGGGTATCGCAGAACTGGCGAATTTCAGTGGCGTCACCAGGTTCTTGCCCGCCGAACTGGTTACACGGGAAACCCAGTACGGTAAAACCGCGAGCCTGGTGCTTTTCGTATAACGCCTGCAAGCCCTGATATTGCGACGTAAAACCGCAGTTGGACGCCACATTGACGACAAGCACCACCTGCCCCTTATACAAGTCGAGGGGCTGAAGGGTGCCATCAAGCAGCGTAGCACTGAACGTATCAAGCGTCGTCATGGCACCTAGTCGTCCAGCTCGGGCGTGTAACCTGCGGCCTGGATTACTGCCTGAACCTCGGCGGCGCCGGGTACATCTTCCACACGCACTTTATGGTGCTCTAGGTCAAAGTCAAGATGGGCCTGCGGAAATGCGTCATGCACGGCTTTGGTGATGGCGCCAACACAATGGTTGCAGCTCATGTCATTAACCGTAAACTGGATCATGGTGTGTTCCTTTTTGAAAAGTCGGGGCTCTTTTTGAATAACAGAAGGATACCCGATAGCGGTTACCGGCGTCATTCAACGGCCGGCTTAAAAACGCCTGCACAACAGCCGGTTGCCAATCGCATATACGACCCTGGCTATCTTCCCCCGGCCTGAAGACCGGGGGGCTTGCCGCGCACAGGGTCAACAACGCGATTCGGGCCGGTATAACGCATACCCGCCCAGCACCAGACCCACCAGGGCTACTAGCGCCCCGGTAAGGGTAATACCATGCCAGCCCGCGTACTGGTATACCGCTGCCGCCGTTAACGACCCCAGTGCCCCGCCCATGAAATAAACCGTCATGTAACCGGAATTCAGCCGGTTGCGCATGTCGGGGTTGATGCGCATGACGGCGCTCATGTTGCTGACATGCAGCAGCTGGGCGGCAAGGTCCAGCACGATGACCCCCAGTATCAGGGCCCATAACGATGACGTCGCAAACCAAAGGGGAATCCATGACAGCAGCAGGACGACCAGCGCGATCAGGCTGGCCTCGCGGTTGTGCCCCCGGTCGCTGGCTTTGCCTGCCCAGTTGGCTGCCAGCGCCCCGGCAACACCGGCCAGACCAAACAAACCAATAATGGCTTCGGAATACTGGTAGGGCGGCTGGCTGAGCAAAAAGGCCAACGGGGTCCAGAACAGGGCAAACAGAACGAACGACAGAAAACCCAGCAGCGCGCGTGTACGTAATACCGGGTGATGGACCACGAGCTGAACAACCGACGAAATCAGTTGTGTATAAACAATTGACGTGTGCTGGCGGTGGCTGGGCAGCGAACGCCAGATCAAGCCTGCCAGTATCAGCATGACAAACGACGCCACAAAATAGACGGTACGCCAGTTGCCCAGGCTGGCCAGGGTTCCGGAAATGGTGCGGCCCAGCAAAATGCCAATTAACAGGCCGCTCATGACCATGCCAACGGCACGCCCTTTCGATTCTGCCGGGGCGAGCAGGGCGGCAAACGGAACCAGCATCTGGGTAACGGCTGAAAAAAGCCCGGTAATAACCGTGCCAAGCAGCAACAGGTTCAGGTTTGATGACAGGCCGCTGATTAACAAACCCAGTGCGGTCAGCAGCATCATGCCGGTAATCAGGCCTTTCTTTTCAAACTTGTCGCCCAGGGGTACCAGTAGCAACAAGCCAATGCCGTAGCCGATTTGTGATGCCGTGACAATCATGCCAACCGCGGCGTACGACACGCCCAGTTGGGTGGCAATGGTATCCAGCAAGGGTTGCGGGTAATAGTTGCTGGCCACCGCCGCACCCGCGGCAATGGTCATCAGCCAAAGTTGAAACAGGTTCACAACGTGTGCTCCGGCCAGGTCCAGTGAGTGATTTCAGCACGGTCAACGCCGTGTTCATGGGCATGGCTGATACTGTCGATGCGCCGTGCCTTGAGCCACTCTTTGAAGTGCGCGCTGGCATCACGCATGCGTGGAACGTGGTCGAGCACATCAATGGCCAGGCTGTAGCGGTCGATACCATTGAGTATGGCCAGTTCCAGCGGGGTATTGATGTTGCCTTTTTCACGATAACCGCGCACATGAAAATTCGCGTGGTTGGCGCGTCGATACACCAGCCGGTGTATCAGCCAGGGGTAGCCGTGGAACGCAAAAATAACCGGCTTGTCGCGGGTGAACAGTGCATCGAAGTCTGCATCGGAAAGGCCGTGCGGGTGGGCCGAACCGGATTGCAGGCGAAACAGGTCAACCACGTTGACAAAGCGAACGTTAAGGTCGGGGGCATGCCCGCGCAGCAAGGCGGCCGCGGCCAGGGCTTCCTGGGTGATGATGTCGCCCGCACAGGCGATGACGACATCGGGCTCGACACCCGCATCGGTGCTGGCCCACGGCCATATACCTATACCTTTGGTGCAATGCTCAACGGCCTGATCAATATCGAGCCAGGCCAGATGTGGCTGTTTGTCAGACACAATGACGTTGACATAATTTGTGCTGCGAAGGCAGTGATCGGTAACACTGAGCATGCAATTGGCATCGGGGGGTAAGTAAATACGCGCCACTTCAGCACTTTTATTGCAGACCACATCAAGAAAGCCGGGGTCCTGATGCGTGAACCCATTATGGTCTTGACGCCACACCAGCGATGACACCACGATATTCAGCGAGGCAACCGGTGCTCGCCAATGGGCTTCAAGGCGACATTTGTCCAGCCATTTGGCATGCTGGTTCACCATCGAATCCACAATATGCACGAAGGATTCATAGGTGTTGAACAGCCCGTGACGCCCGGTCAACAGATAGCCTTCAAGCCAGCCCTCCAGGGTGTGCTCGCTGAGCATTTCCATGACGCGCCCGTCGGTGGCCAGGAAACCACCATCGGCATCGTGTTCGATATGGTCGGCCAGCCAGGTTTTACCTGTAACCTCGTAAGCCGCCTGAAAGCGGTTCGAGGCGTTTTCATCGGGGCTGAACAGGCGGAAATTGTTCGGGTTGTTCTTGATGATGTCGCGAATGAAGGCACCCGCCGTACCGGTGGGCGACACCCGGTTCTGCCCCGGGGTTGCAACAGACACCGCGTAATGACGAAAATCTGGCCGCTTCAATGGCTGGCGCAGCCGGCCCCCGTTGGCGTGCGGGTTGGCACCCATGCGACGTTCACCCACGGGTGACAGGGTTAGTACTTCAGGGCGGGGTTGCCCATCGGCGTCGAACAGTGTTTCGGGCTGGTAGCTGCGAAGCCATTCTTCCAGCAGCTTCAGTTGTTCAGGGTTGGTGTGTACGTCGGCCAGCGGCACCTGGTGCGACCGCCAGGAGCCTTCAATGGCATGACCTTTCCATGCTTTGGGGCCCGTCCAGCCTTTAGGTGTGCGCAGAACGATCATGGGCCAGCGCGGGCGGTTGGCCACACCCGTCTGGCGTGCTTCAGACTGGGCGCGGTGAATATCTGCAATGCAGGCATCCAGCGTTGCTGCCATGGCCTGGTGCATGGTTTGCGGGTCATCGCCTTCCACGAAATACGGTGTCCAGCCGTAGCCTTTGAACAAGTCTTCCAGTTCTTCGTGCGAGATGCGCGAGAGCACGGTGGGGTTGGCAATTTTGTACCCGTTCAGGTGCAAAATGGGCAATACAGCCCCGTCGTGTATGGGGTTGAGAAACTTGTTGCTGTGCCACGCGGTGGCCAGCGGGCCGGTTTCGGCCTCGCCATCGCCTATCACGGCCGCCACAATCAGGTCGGGGTTATCGAAGGCAGCACCAAACGCATGCGACAGGCAATAGCCCAATTCGCCGCCTTCGTGAATTGAACCGGGTACTTCGGGGGTGCAGTGGCTGCCCAATTGGCCCGGAAACGAGAACGCCCGGAACAGGGCAGTCATGCCCGCCTTGTCACGACTTTTTTCAGGGAATACGTCGGAATAGCTGCCTTCAAGCCAGGTTTGAGCCAGGACGGCCGGTGCCCCATGCCCTGGGCCTGACAGGTAAATCATGTTCAGGTCGTGATTACGAATGACCCGGTTTAAATGGGTGTAGATAAATGTTTGCCCAGGGCTTGAACCCCAGTGGCCCAGCAGACGCTGCTTGATGTGCACGGGTTCAAGCGGCTTTTCAAGCAAAACATTATCACGAAGGTAGATCATGCCTGCGCCAAGGTAGTTGCTGGCACGCCACCAGGCATCCAGTTGCATGATTTCCAGTTGTGACAGAGTATTGGGAATATCAGTGTGTACGGGCATATCAACGGGCTCCGGGCCAAGGCCTGCAGTGTCAGGAAACTGTTTGCCAAAGTTTAGTGTGGCGTCTGAAAGTATTGTATTGATACTTATTCTTACTAATATGCGCAGTCATTGTTACCGTAATTCGGCTTAATAAAGCGTGGTAAAGAAGGGGCACAGTCGTATTGTCTCGTGTTTTTGAACAGGTATTTCCGGCAAATCGATCTCGGTTTTGACTGCCGCAAGGGGATTCCCATTATTACCATTGCCGTTTTGGCCCGAAACACGTTATTGCGTACGGGCATTATCCAGATTCTGGCAGATGTAGCGGCTGATGTAACGTTACAAGAATTTAGCTATCCTGATCTTGAACGGCCACCATGCCCGATGTACACGTGCGATCTTTTGCTGTTATCGATTGCTTCCCCTGAACGACTTGAATCTCTGGTGTATGCCAGCATCAAAACGTTTGCCCCGAAACGCATCATTCTTATGGCTGAAGGTTCACCGCTTCGCGCGGCCATTGAAAAATTACCGGCTCTGGTTGCCGGCTACATCGACAAGTCAGCACCCGCCTGGGTGTGGTCACGTTGCAGCTGACATTATCTGCCTTGGCTTGACACCGCGTCAGTATGAAGTTCTTGTTTTGTTGTCGAAAGGGCTTTCCCTCAAAGCGGTGGCTCGTTCGCTGAACATTTCGCTGGGCACGGCCAAGGCCCATACCGAAGCGATGTACCAGCGGTTAGGGGCGCATAACCGAAACGAGGCCGTTTATATGGCGCACCAGAAAGGGGCACTGCTTGCATGGGAACCAGATCCTGACAAGGCTGCAATACGGGCCTGACCTTTGCCCCGGGTTTGGTCTGGTGCTTAACGAGCGGCAGCCTGCGCCAACCATGCGGCAACTTCGGCCCCAAGCTGTTGGGTGGCCTGGCCAAAGGCTTCAATAACACGGTCGAATTCCTGGCCTTGAACCGGCTGGATCACCTTGAACGGACGGGCAGCGACAACGCGATTGGTATCGGCATCGATCAAGGTGGCCTCGAACCGGATCGTTACTTCACGGTTGCCGGACCTTTCCTGAACCTGGAAATCAAGCAGCTCTCCACCCAGCAGGTAGCTGGCCCGGGCAGTGGTGTCATCTGTGGTAACCACATTCCACACGTTAATGGCCCTGAGTTGCAGAGCCAGTTGATTACGTACGATGCGCGGGGCCAGGTCGTCCCAGCGCACGCCCTTGTACGCCATGACCTGATACTGAGCCGGCGACACGAGAATACGATCGCTGTTAAGGGTAGGGCCGGCAACCGGCGTATTCACACGCAAGGCTTTACCAGCGATACCCGAAGCCGCAACTGATGACCCGGGTTCGCCGGGCATTGCAGTTACCGGACTGACCGGGTTTGGCAATTGGTAAACCGTAACC
>JBAYOZ010000100.1:0-6487 GCA_041677965.1 Pusillimonas sp. | reverse complement strand
GCGCGCGTTCGCCGCCGCCAGATCAATTATCAAGGAATATGCCGGCATTCTGGTGTACTGGCTGCGAGGCTGGCTGTAATGGAAATGGCATGTCGTCCCGGTTGCGCAGCCTGCTGCATTGCGCCGTCCATTTCCAGCGCCATTCCAGGCATGCCAAACGGCAAGCCTGCAGGGGTACCGTGTATCCAGCTGGACAATGAACTACGCTGCAAGATTTTCGGGCACCCTGAACGGCCCGAGGTGTGCGGGTCATTGCAACCTGCCGCAGACCTGTGCGGAGACAGTCGCGAACAGGCGCTGCGCTGGCTGGGCTACCTTGAAGATCAAACCCGCCCCTGACCAACTGATAACAGCCGGTCAGCCGGTGACTAACCTGACAAAGGCCGGCAAAATACGGCTCAGGGGCGCTCTGCAAGTACCTGCCGGTAAAGTTCCGCATAACGGGTAGCTACTTCTGCCCAGCCGTGCCGGCTGACCACAGCGGCTGAACCCCGCACCAGTGCCTCGCGACAGGCTGGGTCAGCATCTATACGTGAGATTGATTCAGCCAGTTCCTGATCGTTCTCTGGGTGACCCAGCACGATGGCTTCGGTGCCACCCTGAACATACTGGGCAAAACCACACCAGGGCGACGGGCTGAGAATGACAGGCAGCCCGTAAGACATGGCTTCAAGGGGTGCCATGCCAAAACTGTCGTTCAAGGTTGGGTGAACATAAATGTCGGCGCACGCGTAATACGGCCCGACATTCGAGGTTTCATCCAGAACCTGGACCCGGTTGGCCACGCCTGCCGCTTCCCGACGCACAAAAGCGCGTACCTGGGCATTACCGCCCACCACCAGAAGCTTGACCCGCTCGGGTAAATGGGCAAGCGCCCGCAGAACGGTTGGCAAACCTTTGCGCAACGGGTTGCGGGCAACCAGCAAACAGACCAGATCGGTATCTGACCAGCCCAAGGCCTGCCGCTGAACCGCTGCCTGCGCCAGATCGCAGACGGGTGCCGGACTGACCCCCGGAGGAATGACCGGAAATGTCTGCCCTTCCCCGTACGCCTTGCTCAACTGATCGGCAATCAGCCCCGAAACAGCAACAACCCGATGCCCTGGCCTGGGCCTCACCCGTCGCGATTCAAGCTGCAGGTAGGTTTGAACCCGCGGGCTGACATACGATAATGCCCGTTTCAACCACCCCATGGGCTTGACCCGCCAGTTGTAACGCACCGGCGTGACATGGATGACCTCAATGTCACCGCACCAGCCGTTCATGTGGGAATGAACAATGTCGAAGCCTTCACGGGTAAGACGTCGGGCATGTATCGCAAACAGCAATACCCGCATCCAGCTGGACAAGCCCTTGCGCGTCTTGATGGGTACGAAAGGCAGGTGAAGGTCACAACCGGGGTCGTATTCGCGTGCAAATACGGTCACGTCGTGGTGGCGCGACAGTTCACGCATGAGCTCGACACCGTAGGCCTCGGCGCCCCCATAGCGGCCACCGAAACGATCAACGACAAAGGCAATTTTCAGGGCGCGATCAGTCACGGCGACGTTTGTCTTCAAGACGGGTCAGGCATTTTTGCAGGAACCGCACAATGTTGGTGGAACGTGCGACCGTGACGCGCGGCAAACCGAACAGGCTGTCGTCGGGACGTACCAGGCCCCGCACGGTGGTTGTGGCGTTGGTATACCCGGCCTTTTCAGCCATGGCGCGCACTTCGGGCGTTTCATCGCCATAGGGGTAACAAAACGCACTGACTTCAAACCCCAGCAGACGTTCCAGTTCGAGTTTGGACTGGCTTACCTGCTGCCAGGCGATTTCTGGCGACACATCGGGCAAATGCACATGGTCAAGCGTGTGTGAACCAACCTCTTGACCGGCCGCAGCCCAGCGCTTCATTTCTTCCAATGACATCAGGGCGGAGTGCGGAATGCCTTTTTCGTAATCCCAGACGTTGCCACCATCGAGTTGATGCACCACAAAATAGTTGGTAGACGTGAACCCGTAGTGATTGAGAACCGGTAAAGCATTGTGCAAAACGTTTCGATACCCGTCATCAAAGGTGATGCCAAAGACCTTGCCCGTGGCGTGCCCGGCCAGATACGGCATGAGGTCGCGCATGGACAGGCCCCGATAACCGAAGCGGCTCATCCAGGCCATTTGCCGGGTAAAGTCTTTGGGGTGAACCGTCAGGCCGCGATAAGGCGTACCTTTTGGGGCTGGCTCACCAATCTGGTGATACATCAGAACAGGAATCATAAATTCACAGGGTCAAGTGCTTCTGGATCAAGGCAAGACGAATATACCGCACGCGTGTCGGCACAGAAACGATCAAGGGCAAATTCGGCTTCGCTGTGCTGCCGGGCGTACACCCCCATTGCCGACAGCATGCTGTCGTTACTGATGATGGACTGTACACACGCCCTGATGGCCTCGATATTTGCCGCAGGGACGACCCAGCCCGTATGGCCAGGCACAATGTTTTCAGGCAGGCCCCCGGCGTCGGATACCAGCGTGGGTAGCCCCAAAGCCAGTGTCTCGCGGCAGGCGAACGACAGGGCCTCGCGGTACGACAGTACAAACCCGACATCGCAGGCCGCCAGAATATCGCGGACATCTGTTACCAGGCCAGGGAAAATCACGCTGGACGTCATACCCAGGGCCGCGACCTGGGCCTGGCGCTCGGGCTTGGGCGGGTCACCCGCCACAACAATACGGATGCGGCTGCGAAAATCGTCGGGCAGCCCGGCAACCGCACGCACCAGGTCCAGCCAGCCTTTTTCAAGGTCGGTTCCCCCTGAACTGCCAAACACCAGCAGGCCATCAGCTGCGTTACCC
This sequence comes from Pusillimonas sp., assembly GCA_041677965.1. GTDB lineage: Bacteria > Pseudomonadota > Gammaproteobacteria > Burkholderiales > Burkholderiaceae_B > Neopusillimonas. Next base: position 3,652 of record JBAYOZ010000100.1, on the reverse strand, counting down.
AGTAACCGGGTTCGAAGCTGCTGTTTTTCAGCAGACGAGACCGGCTTGAAATGCGACAAATCAATTCCGTGCCGAATGACATGGGTGGGTAATGCCGCATAGGGCGAGCGGGCCAGCATGCCACGAACAAAATCGCTGACGGCAATGATGGCGTCGGTGCCGAACTTGGCCCGCAGCCGGTGACCGAAACTGGAAACGCCATGATCATTGTGTTTGGTCCAAACCACCTTGGGACGGCGGGAAAGCCCCGCCAGCGCCAGCATGACATGCCGATGGTCTGCCGACGCATTGACATGGATCACATCGAATTTCTCGCGTTTGATCAGTTGCCTCAGCTGCAACACTTCGTGGATCATCGGACCAATGCGCGAGGTGAAGCACATGTCATAGGTCGTGACGTTCGCAAAGGACTGGGCCTGGCGGAACAAACGGCTGGTACCCGGGGTGGCTACGCTGAGGCTGTCGGTTGCCGCCAGACCGCGCAAGAGATTGACGATATATGTCACATGGCCACCACCGTTGCGATGATGGAAATTGGTGAACAGGATTTTCATGATCGTTCTGCCTGACTCATGGGCGCTGGGCCTTTGCGGCCGCATCAACGCCAGGAGTGGTCGTTGTTGCGCGCTTGTTCAGGAACCACAACTTGGCATAGCGGAAAAAGCTGCCGGCAGCCGCCGTTACCGCCAGAATGAAGCCTTCCTTGCCATCAAGAAACCCGCGCCGGATCAGGTAAATACGTATGAACGTCCAGAACGAATGGCCCACGATGCCGGGCAAACTGGTTGTTTTACCGCGCTGGTGCATCATTAGGGCTGCATCGGTTGAGTAGCGATTGACCTTGGTGATCAGGGCTTCGTAATCGGCATAGGGGTAATGCAAAAAATGGCCTTCGAGAATCACCGGGTCAGTTTGCGTGACCACTTTTTCATGGACAGCCACATCGGTAAACCGGCCTGTTCCCTTTCTGAACAGCCGTACCACATGATCGGGCCACCAACCACTGTGGCGAATCCAGCGCCCACAAAAACAAGACAGACGGGCGATCTTGTAAGCTTCAGGCAACGACGTTTCGGCATCCTGACCGGATCGACTGACTACGGTCTGGATGGCATGGGCCAATTCCGGAGTAACACGCTCATCGGCATCGATAGAAAGCACCCAGTCGCCGGTTGCCAGGTCAAGGGCCCGGTTTTTCTGGGGGCCGAAGCCAGGCCAATCGGTGCTGTGATGCACCCGGGCACCCAAGGCGGCTGCAATGTCGCAGGTGCGATCGGTACTGCCCGAGTCAAGCACGATGATTTCATCGGCAAATGCCACTGAAGCCAGACAGTCAGCGATGTGAGACTCTTCGTTTTTGGTGATGATGATGACGGACAGCATCAGCCCTGTCTCCGCGCGCGTTTCCACAGCTTCCAGCGATTGAACAGCGGACCAACGAGAGGGTTGCCGGCAATCATCACGCGACGGCCCACCGAAGCACCGTGCGTGTTACGCACAGCGAAACGGTAAATGTGTTCGGGGTCGGTACCCGGCTGATTCATGCCAAAGGCATGGGTGGTATACAAATATCTGAACCCGGCATCAACGGCAATGCGCTGGTAATCGACATCAAAATAACCTTGTGGCCAGCATAAATGATCAGAGACATGACCCAGCCTGGCCAGCAAGGTTGCACGTGAATCGGCCAGTTCGCAAGCCATGTGCGCGTTTTTGTTAACGGCATCGGTCTTGTCCCAGCGGGTATGCGTGTGGGTATGACTGTGGAACTCGCACACACCATCTTCACGCATGCGGGCGATTTCACTCCAGCGCAGGGCAATAGCGTCGGTGGCACCGTCGGCCACACGCTGCATGCAGGTGGCGTGATCCGGTGCATCGGGCTTATCCGCACCCTGCAAAGGGCGCGCCGGCCCGTCCTGATTCCAGGATGTGACCAGAAAAATCATGGCCGTGAAACCATACTTTTTCAGCAACGGCCAGGCATACAGGTAGTTATCGAGGTAACCATCATCAAAGGTGATGAGCACTGATTTCGCAGGTGCAACTTCACCGTTCAGATGTGCCGCAAACTGGTCGCTGGACAGCGAGCGGTAACCGTGCGCCTTGAGCCACTGCAGCTGGCTTTCAAAATTTTCCGGCGTGGCATTGATGGCTCCGCCCGCAGGGGTAACGTGGTGGTACATCAGAACGGGAACCGCACGTTGCGTGTTCATGCGCGGTCCTCGAGCCAACGGCCATAGCATGCCTCGGTATCGCGCACCAGCCGCTCGACGCTGAAGCGCCCCTGGGTGCGTACCAGGTCAAAGCCGGCCTGCCCCATGCGCACGCGCAGATCGGTATCGTCAATGAGCGTCTTGAGCGACAGCACAAGCGCCTGATGATCGTGCACGGGCACCAGAAACCCGGTCTGGCCGGCCTGCATCATTTCAGACACACCGCCGACATCGGTGCCAATGACGGGCAAACCCGCTGCGGCCGCTTCAACAAAAACCGTACCGGACGCTTCCTGCTCAGTCGCGAGGGCAAACAGATCAAAGCCTGCCAGCAAATTGGGAACATCCTTGCGGGTGCCCATCAGGTGCACCCGACGATCCAGGCCCTTATCGGCCACATAGGCCTGGACATCTTCAAAGGTCGGCGAGCCGCCTCCGACAAACACCAGATGCAGGTTGGGTCGTTCACGGATGAGAGGCTCAATGGCATCAACCAGCGCGCGGTGGCCTTTTTTGGCGCGCATTACCGCTACGCAGCCCACCACAATATCGTTACGGGCCAGTTTGAGTTCATCGCGCAGGGTCGAATGCACAACCGGCTCAGATAACTGGATAGGTGAATACACCACAGCCGCATTGCCGGGCGGCACGCCTTTTTCAAGCAACAGGCTACGCACGTGTTCGCTGACGGTTACCACACGGTGCGGCAAAACGGTGTACGACCAAAGCGAACCGATTTTATTGGCCAGATGACGTGTGCGGACAATAAGCGGCACGCCGGCAAGTCGCCCGGCCATGGCCGCAATCACGGTGTCGCGCCGGCTATGCGTGTTGACCACATCGTACCGGCCCTTGCGAAACAGCCACGCCAGCCTGGCCACGCCTTTAAGATAATTCAGGGGGCCGTCCATAAGCAGGGTGTGCACCACAAAACCTTCGTTACGCAAGCGTTCCGTCAGCAAGGCGTGCGGCTGACACACAGCTTCAAGATGATGGCCACGATCACGCATCGCCAGCATCTCTTTGAAAATTCGATGTTCCTGCCCGCCAAAACTGGTTGCAGCCTCGGTATGGACGATGCGCAAGGGCCTCATCAGTAGGTAATCTCCACATGGTCGGGCGAGACCCAGTCGGCCAACGCCTCAAGCAAGGGGTCGGCCATGCGCACACGCCAGTCATCTCCCAGACGCAAGCGACACATGAACGGCGCTTTGTGAAGGTCGATTTCAACGGCGACCCCCTTCCCGTCACTAATGCCAATAGCACGATACGGTGCCAGCACCTGTTGCAAACGCTGGGTATCGACCGGCTCGGCCAGCGTGATGCGCAGTGCGCGGGCACGCGACTCACGGGCCAGTTGCAAATCGAATATGGACTCGGCAGAGACCCGCAAACCACCGGAATAATCGTCGTTGCTGACCTTGCCCTGGATGATG
>JBAYOZ010000099.1:0-6544 GCA_041677965.1 Pusillimonas sp. | reverse complement strand
TGCCCGCATTTATGCCGGCCACCCCTGGTTGATGGGTCCGACCTGGGCGTTCGCGCAAGAAACCGCTGTGCATGCCCTGCGCTTGATGGGCTCTGGCCTGTTTGACAAGCACCCCAACCTGAACATCATTTTGGGTCACATGGGTGAAGGCCTGCCCTACATGATGTGGCGTATTGATAACCGCAATGCCTGGGTCAAGGTGGCACCGAATTATCCGGCCAAGCGTCGTATTGCTGACTACTTCAACGAAAATTTCTACATCACGACATCGGGCAACTTCCGCACCCAGACATTGATCGATGCCATGCTGGAAATCAGTGCCGACCGTATCCTGTTCTCGACCGACTGGCCGTTTGAAAACGTCGACCACGCCGCCGACTGGTTTGACACCGCCACGATTTCAGAACTGGATCGCCAGAAGATGGGGCGCACGAACGCCAAGAAACTGTTCAAGCTGTAATTGAAAGTGTCATGCCGGCAGAGTGCCGACATTGTTTGCCCCGGTAAAGCCGCCTTGCATCGCATCAGGCGGCTTTTTTGTTTCTGGAGTGGAGGGTTGTGCCGGGTGCCGAAGCAGCGGTTAATGTCAGATCAGTGCAGGACCGGGGTCGTTTCAGCCCAGGCGTTTTAACGTTGTCTCAGGTCCGGCGCTTTAACGTAGCAGACGGCAGTTCGCCATAACGCTGCTGGTACGCCGCCGAGAATTGCCCCAAGTGCGAAAAGCCCCAGCGCAGCGCCACCTGGGTGACACTGGTGTCTGGCCCGGGGTTAAGCAAATCGTGATGAACTTTTTCCAGGCGCAGCTCTTTGAGCTGACGCATGGGCGAGGTATTGCGGTATTTGCGAAACCCGGCGAACAGGCTGCGAATGCTGACTTCGACGTGTTCGGCGATATCGGCGGCCGTGATGGGCAGATGGGCGTGGTGTTCAATATAGGCTTCGGCTCGTTTTACAAAACCGGGTGCCACGGGTGTGGCTTCGTTGCTGGCCTGCTGGTTATGCTGCAGGCTGCACAGCAGCGATACCATCAGGGTTTCCTCAAAGCGTGCGGCGACCAGAGGCTGGTTGAACAGGTCACCTTCAGAGGCTTCGAACAGTTGCCATTCAAGCAGGCGCTTGAGTGACTGCACGATAGGGCTTTCAAAGTTGATGGCCGGGTCGAAGTGCAGGGCGCCGCGCAACAAATGGCCATAGTACTGGGCGCACTGTTGTTCAAAGGCCTTGCGTTCGACGCGAATGAACAGCTTTTCGGCGTTTTTTTCGTGGCGCATGCGAAACGCGAGTTCGGGGCTGATGATGGTGCCCACGTTGGTGCTCGACAGAATTGAATGCCGGTCGCACTGAATGGTTTCGTGACCCGCAACCGGAATCTGGATCAGGTAAAAATCGTCGAGATTGCCGGGTTCGATGTCAACGGTTGCGCCATACAGCATGCGCCCGTAGCTGACACGATTGCCGCGACGGAAATGAATTTGGGTATTAAGCGCCTGAGACTTGCCGACGACCTTCAGATCGTGGTCACAAAAAATACGACTAACCTGTTGCCGGACTTCTTCGGCATCATGTGAAGTAAATTTCGGGAAACGACTAAACAAATGGCCGCGCAAAAGCGCTGGTGATGCCGCCTGCATGTACATTTTCCTTTGGCGCCCGGATCTGAGCCTGTTGCCGGAAAATGGCACCAGTTAGACGAAAAACGCCCCAAAGACACAAAGATGACAGTTTATACCTAAACTGTTTTTCGTGCCTCTGGGGTTTTTCCTTAGGTCAGGACTGCTGACCGAGTCAGTTCTTGATGAATGACCCGTAACCACCTTGCCAGTAGGTCAGGGGGTCGGGACCGGCATTGATTTCAATGCGGGTGACCCGGCCGACAATCAGCGAATGCTGATGGTGCGTCCAGACCTTTTCGACGTTGCAGGCATAAGCGACCAATGCGCGACGCGACAGCCAGACACCATCTTCGGTCTGGAACCAGTCGTCGTCTGCAAAGCGTTCAGCACCCTTGAGCCCACCCTTGCCCGAGAAATGTTCGGCCACAATTTGCTGCTCTTTCTTCAGCACATTGATACCGAATTTCCCGGACTTTTCGATGACCGGCCACGATGACGAGTTCTGGTTCACCGAGATCAGCAATTCGGCGGGGTCCATCGAAATGGACACCACTGAAGTTGCCGTCAACCCGGTGCGCTCGTCGCCGTGCGCGGCGGTGATTACCGAGACACCGCCAGCCAGCTGGCGCATGGCGGTTCTGAAGTCCTGATTAAGTGTTACGTCGTTCATGCGAATTTCTTGCGGATACCACGAGCCTCAAGGATGGGCAGAACGTTGTCGCGGAAGTAGGGGAACTCTTCAGCATAGTCGAAGAACGACAGCGTTGTACCACCAAAGCCGGTCTCGTGAAGTTGAGTGATGCCGTCAGCAACTTGCTCGGGTGTGCCTACCAGCGGGAAGCCACCGTGACCTGCGGCGAAGCGTTCGCGGATCAGGTTCATCAGGTCGTGCGGGAAGGAGTGAGCGTGTGCAAACTGCAGTTTGATAAGGTTGTCGACAGCAGCCCAGTCGGCGTTGTCTTGCAGCGATTGCCAGACTTCTTTGGCTTCGGCTTCGGTGGGACGGCAGATAACGTGCGAGAACGTCAGTACGCCAACCTTGCGGCCAGCCTGGTCCAGGGCTTGTTGCTTGAGCTCTTTCAGTTCTTCTTTCGAGCGCTCAAGGTCGATAGCCGGTGTGAACAGGAAGTCTGCGTTGCGGGCAGCGAATTCACGACCCAGGCCCGAGCCAGCCGCGTTGTAGATCGGTGGCATGGTTTTTGGCTTGGGGTTGCCGTAGGTGCGTGTGGTCTTGAAGTATTTGCCGTCGAAGTTGAAGGGCTGGTCTTCTGTCCAGATGCGCTTGATGATGTCGTACCATTCCTGGGCATAGCCGTAACGTGTTTCGTGATCGTCAGGCAGGTTCTGGCCAAGCGCGTCGTATTCAGGCTTGTTCCAGCCGGCAACGATGTTCAGGCCAACGCGTTCGTTGCTGATCTGTGCCATGGTGGCGATTTGTTTGGCCACAACGACGGGGTGGTTACAGGCCGTTTGCACAGTGGCAAAAATGGTCATGTTCTGGGTGTTGGCCAACAAGGCAGTTGCCCAAGTCACGGTTTCCAGCACGTAGCCGTGGAAGTCGGTCTCACCGCCGTAACCGATCCAGCGAGCGATCGGGAGCATGAAGTCCATGCCGGCAGCGTCCATCATTTTGGCCAGCTTGAGGTTGCTTTCCCAGTCGGCTTTCCAGCGGTTAGGCAGTTTTGAAACTGTCATGCCGCCCGAGCAGTTGGTCGAGAAGGTGCCCAGCTTGAAGTGGTCACGCTTGAGGAAGTTATTGGTTTCCATGAAGTCTCCGATGCACTGTGAATTGTAAGGGTCAGTGGACTTGGCATTACCGCAGGCGGAAGATGCCACAACCGAACAGTACTGTTTCAGGCCGGTTAAGCACTATCTGATTTGTGCAGGGCCTGTCGGAATTGTGCATAAATGTATCGAAGAAAAAGGACCGCATCACGCGGCCCTTTGATTTTTATAGGTATTTGATACTAAACAACATTTTATTAGGGTTTTCCCTTATTCGTGCTTTGCGGTTTTCTTCAGGGAGATGACGACACCACCAATAAGCAGGGTAATTGTTACACCTAGCGACAATGCCGCCGGGATCTTGCCAATGAAGTTCACCAGGAAGATCTTGGAGCCGATGAACACCAGGATCAGGGCCAGTGCATACTTCAGATAATGGAAGCGGTGAATCATGGCAGACAGCGCGAAATACAGCGCACGCAGGCCCAGGATGGCGAAAATGTTGCTGGTATAAACAATGAACGGGTCAGTGGTGATCGCAAAAATGGCCGGAATCGAGTCCACCGCAAAGACCAGGTCGGTCATTTCGACCATGACCAGGGCCAGGAACAGCGGGGTGCCGACGCGGACCAGTTTGCCGGTTTTTGGGTCAGGTTGCTTCACCCAGAAGGCATTGCCGTGCAACTGATCGGTCAGGCGCATGTGCCGTTTGACGAAGTTCAGCACCGGGTTCTTGGCCATGTCAGGTTGTGAGTCGGCCATGAACCACATTTTGATGCCGGTAAATACCAGAAAGGCACCGAAAATGTACAGCACCCAGTCAAACTCATTGATCAGTGCAGCACCCAGGCCAATCATGATGGCGCGCAAGACAATGACCCCCAGGATGCCCCAGAACAGTACCCGATGCTGGTACTTGGGCGGGATGGCAAAGTAGCTGAAAATCAGTGCAATGACAAAAATGTTGTCCATTGACAGTGACTTTTCAATCAGGAAGCCGGTGTAGTAGTCCAGACCTTGCTGGGCGCCCATGTACCACCACACCCAGCCACCGAACAGCAGGGCGGCGGCGATGTAGCCGGCGGAAAGTATCAGGCTTTCACGAATGCCGATTTCGCGTTGCTCTTTGTGCAAGACGCCGAGGTCAAGCACCAGCAGGGTAAGGACGATGGCAAAGAAGAATAGCCAGGTCCAGCCCGGCACGCCGGCTAACGGCGTTGAAAGTAGGGGAAGCAGATCAGCCATGATGAAACCTTTGGATTCTGATGAATGGATTTATGAACGACAGGCCAGATTCTGCGCTTATAGATACTTCGGAAAAACCATACTAGAATTGAATTTAATTTCTGTTTTTACGAAATAATGAAGATGCCAGTGCCAGTGCCAGTGCCAGTGCCAGTGCGACTAGCCTTGCCTGTGTCTGGTGGCTTGTTTTTGTTTTCCACGGAGCCGCTTATGCCCGATACCTTGAATTACCGGCATCTTTACTATTTCTGGGTGGTTGGCAAGGCAGGCGGGTTTTCACGCGCCGCCGGGCGCCTTGGGGTGGCGGTGCAAACCATTTCGGTTCAGGTGCGTGAGCTGGAGCAGTCGCTGGGTTGCCAGCTGCTCAAACCCGATGGTCGGGGCGTTACCCTGACCGAGGCAGGTTCGGTGGCGTTTTCGCGCGCCGAAGAAATCTTTCAGTTGGGCGAATTGCTACCCCGGGAAGTGCGTCAGGCGGCCGGCAAGCGTGTTGCGCGTCTGGCGGTGGGCTTGTCCGATGGCATTTCAAAGCTTGCGGCGTACGCCTTGCTGGCCCCGGTGCTGCACACGCGCGATCTGCATCTGGTGTGTCATGAAGACGAGTTTGATCGTTTGCTGGTTGAACTGGGGCTGCATCATCTTGACGTGGTGCTTGCCGGGCAGGCGGCACCGTCCAGCAACACCCTGCGTCTGACCAGTGAACGTTTGGTGGCAGCACCGGTTGACTGGTATGGCCCGGCGGCATGGGTCAAGAAAAAAAACGTGGCCGCATTTCCCGCTTGTCTGGAAACGCTGCCGGTGTTGCTGCCTACCGGGCATTCTGAATTACGCTGGGCGCTCGATCGCTGGTTTCATGCGCAAGGCCTGCGGCCCAGGGTCGTGGGTGAGTTTGAAGACAGTGCCCTGATGGCCGTATTTGCAGCACAGGGCATGGGGGTGTTTCCGGTTAGCCATTACGGTGCTGAAAAGGCCGGTTTATTGAAAGGTTTGCGATTTCTGGGTTCCGACCCCGGGGTGTGCGAAGAGGTCTATGCCATTCGCACACCCCGGGGGTGTCAGCATGCGCTGGCGTCTGAGCTGGTTGCCGCGGTCAGGTAGCGGGCTGTGCTGTGCCCGTTGTGAAATGGCCCAAGCTACGATTACCCGCCGCCAAGTGCGGCAACGGTTGTCGTCAGGTGCGGGGTGTCGGTTGAGGCCTCACGAGGCTTCAGGGAGCACGTTTCATACGGCTCTCCCAGGCCTGCAACGGCAGCGGGGGGACCGCCGAAACCGTACGCTCAAGCACCGCCTTCAGCGCATCCAGGCCACGGTCTGACGGCCATCGTTCCGGGGTTATGGCAATCCACTGGCCATTGGCGTCGCGTTCGGCCACCCGGAAACGGAACGAGTAGTAGCCGGTGCCCAGGCCCATGCGAAGGTCGGTGGCCACCAGATGCTTGTCGATGATGTCGTAGCGTATCCAGTCACCCGAAAACCAGCGCAGCCCGTTGATCATGGGGTCGTCGGGGAACCGGTTTGCCATGTGGGTGTTCAGAGCGGCTTTTACATGCTCACGCGGGGCGTCGTCCAGCAGGCTGGTGATGTATTCGTAATAATGGTCGTCGTCGGTGCGGGCCACGACACGCCACAACAGAATGTTGAATGGGCCCGGTGTGGAAAAGATCGCCTCAATGCCCACGCCCGATTGTTCCAGCGCCGTGCGTACCCGCGATTCGGCCACGGTCTTGCCGGCCAACGACAGACACAGGTACACCACGCACCAGCCTAGCGCCAGGGCATTCATGCGTTGCACCCGTGGCCGGGCTCCCCAGCCTATGCCGGCAATCGCGGCGATCAGCATGGGGACTGTGAAAAACGGGTCAATGATGAAAATGCTTGACCAGCTGGTTGGTGTCGGCATGAACGGCCAGAACAGCTGGGTGCCGTAACTGGTGAAGGCGTCGGCCAGCACATGGGTAATG
>JBAYOZ010000098.1:0-6551 GCA_041677965.1 Pusillimonas sp. | reverse complement strand
CTTCTTCTTCTTTCTCGTTTTCGCCGCGCGACTGGCGCATTGGCGTTCGCCTGGCCGTTGGCTTTGGCCTGGTCATACTTATGATGCTGGTTATTGTGGTGCTTTCTGTGCTGCGTATCGACAGCCTGGCTGCAACAACCAGTAATATTATTGATTCTGATTGGGCCAAGGCCAAGGCAGCCAACACGCTACGGGCAATTTCACTGAACAACGGCCTGCGCACGCTTGAAATCTACGCCTCTGAAGATGCCTCGACGCGTAAAAAATTACGCGAATCCCGTGCCTCTGCAATCGGAGAATTCAACGAAAACTACAAGTTTTTGCAAGACACGGTCAAGCTGCCGCAAGCGCGCCAGATGCTGGCCAACATGCACGAAGCGCGCATGCGCTATTTGTCGTCGGGCGACAAGGTGTCCGAATTGATCGAAGCTGGCAAACGGGCCGAAGCCTACGAGATTCTCAGCAAGCAAACGATCCCGGCACTTGATGAAATGCAGGTCAACCTGGTGCGCCTGGTTGATATTGAAGACAGCCTGGTTGATGCCTCTGGCGAGCAAGCTGCCCAGGAAGCCGAGACCACCCATTGGCTCTTGCTGGTGCTGGGTGCCGGTGCCCTGGTTGTTGCCCTTATTCTTGCACGCTACATCACACGGTCAATTACGGTGCCATTGCAGCAGGCGGTGTCGGTTGCCCGTGCGGTTGCCGGCGGTCAACTCGACAGCCGTATTACGGTCAACAGTGCCGATGAGGCAGGCCAGCTTTTACATGCCCTGAAAGACATGGACCAAAGCCTTGTCGGAATCGTCAAGCGGGTGCGTAAAGGTACCGACTCTATAGCAACGGCCACGCACCAGATCGCTGCGGGTAACCTTGACCTTTCGTCGCGTACCGAAGAACAGGCTGCGGCCCTGCAAGAAACGGCTGCGTCAATGCAAGATCTGTCCACAACCGTCAAGCAAAACTACGAAAGTGGCCAGCACGCCAACCAGCTGGCCGAGCAGGCCGCCCAGGTGGCCTTGCGTGGTGGCGAGGTCGTGTCGCAGGTTGTTCACACCATGGAAGACATTAACGCCTCTTCAGGCAAAATTTCCGACATTATCGGGGTCATTGACTCGATCGCGTTCCAGACCAATATTCTGGCCCTGAATGCTGCCGTTGAAGCCGCACGTGCCGGCGAGCAAGGGCGGGGTTTTGCGGTGGTGGCCAGCGAAGTGCGAAGCCTGGCCAGCCGCAGCGCCGATGCGGCAAAAGAAATCAAGGTGCTTATTGAAACCTCAGTTAAAAACGTCAGTGCCGGTAGCGAGCTGGTTGAAAAAGCAGGCAGCACCATGGACGAAATCGTGGTCAGCGTGCGTCGGGTTGCCGACATCATGGGTGAAATCAGCGCGGCCAGTGCCGACCAGTCGCACGGCATTGACCAGATCAACCTGGCCATGACACAAATGGATCAGGTGACCCAATCCAATGCATCGCTCGTCGAAGAAGCCGCTGCGGCTGCCGGTTCGCTTGAAGAGCAGGCCGACGATTTGGTCAGGGCGGTTTCGGTATTCCGTCTGGGCAACGATGGTGCAGGTAATTCCAGAACGTCATCGGGCTATGCGTTACCAGCAGCCTGACATAACCGCAGCTAACAGCAGTTAACAGGAGACTACAGCAATGGCTTATTTTGAGTGGGCTAAAGACATGGAGATCGACAAGGGGCCTATCGATGCCGATCACCGAAAGCTAGTTGATCTGGTTAATGAACTGCACACCGCAACTGTGCAGGGCAAGGGGAAACTTGTCGCCGGTCGTTTGCTCGAGCGTCTCATTCGTGACACCGACGAGCATTTGCGCGAAGAAGAGCGCATTATGGCGCAGGCGGGTTTTCCCAAGCTCGAAGGGCACAAGAAAGGTCACGATGCGTTCGTCAGCGATTTGCGTGATTTGCAGGAAAAGCACCGGGCAGGACAGGTTACGGTAGCCGCCCAGTTATCGGCGGTTTTGCGTGACTGGCTGTCAGTGCATATCCGTCGCAACGATAAAGAGTTACGTCATTTTTGTGAACAACAAGAGCGTGAGAAACGACGAACCATGATATCCAAAGGCAAGGCTGACGTTGTCGAGCCGGTTACCAAGGCACTGGCGGCCCCGCGTAAACTTCTGGCATGATGCCGGCCGTCGTTATGTGGTTTCTTTGCCTACGGCAGCGCCTGTTATAAAAGAAAAAACACGGAAAAGCACTGCCCGTAAACAATTGCAGTACTGATAACAAAACAACGGAGATGTTATGAATGAACTGAACGGCTACGATTTCGAGGATCTGAAGATCGGCGATACGGCCACGTTTGCAAAAACCATTACCGAGGCTGATATTGTCTTGTTTGCCGGTGCGTCCGGTGACAACAATGCCGTTCACCTGAATGAAGAATTTGCTCAAACCACCCCGTTCAAGGGGCGCATTGCGCACGGTATGCTAACGGCCAGTGTCATCTCTGCCGCAATTGCCGGACGGTTGCCCGGTCCGGGCACCATCTATCTGAACCAAAGCCTGCGTTTCCTTGCCCCTGTACGCCCAGGCGAAACGGTCCATGCCACGGTTACCGTCAAGGAACTGATCCCCGAAAAACGGCGTGTGCTCTTAAGCACCGTGTGCACCGTGAAAGGTAAAGTCGTCATCGATGGCGATGCGTTGGTCATGCCAACGGCCCGGATCAAATAACCTGTCTTTCCAGGTATGTGGTTGCGCTGGTTGGCGTTGCCACTGACACCTGGCGCTGGTGTGCTGGCGCTGTTGTCAGTTCGACACGGTACTCCCGCTGGCTACAATAGCCCGTCTGGTGGTTATATAAACCGCTGCAATTGTTGACGGAGTTTCGTTGTGCCCGCTTCCCTGATGGCTTATTTTCCTGCATGGACCCACGAATGGCTTGATTCGGCCTTTCTGGCGGCACAGGTACTGACAATAGTAGTAGTTGCCTGGGTGTTGCAGCGCGGTCTGAAGCGAATTTTGTATCGTGTCAGCGCCATGTACGACCTGCCTCGGCATCTGGTGTTGCCTACCGTGGCCATTGCCCGTTGGGTGATCATCATTACGGCGGCATTGCTGGTATTGGGCCGTCTCGGGGTATCGGCCACGGTATTGTGGACCGCATTTACCGGTTTCGCAGCGGTTGCCGCCGTGGCATTTTTTGCCGCCTGGAGCGTCCTGTCGAATATTTTTTGTGCCATTCTTATTTTCACCGCCCGCCCGTTCCGGGTCGGCGACCATGTTGAAATTCTCGATACGGCCGAAAAGCCAGGGGCCAAAGGCGAGGTGGTTGATATCGGGTTGCTGTATGTCACTTTGCGTGACAGTACCCCCGAAAACCAGGGGGCCTTGTTGCAAATTCCGAATGCGTTGATCTTCCAGCGGGTCGTGCGCCGATGGAAGGATCTCAGGCCTTGATGCGCGTTGTATTTTTTCACCAGCGCTACGATGGTACTGATGACTGGAGTGCGGTTTGTCTGGCAAAACTACATTCTGGTATAAACTGTTTCCCGTGGTTATCTGTTCTGACTTCAGCCCGTCAAATATTCTGTAACCCGATTTCCTGTAAAGAGAGTTTTTGTGAAAACCATCATGCTGGTAGACGACTCTGCCACGCTCTTGTTGTCTGTCTCCACCATCCTGACCAAAGCCGGTTACCAGGTTGAAAAGGCGTCCAACGCCCAGGAAGGCCTGAAAAAACTGGGCACCGGAATCAAGATTGACCTTCTGATTACCGACCTGAATATGCCGGGCCTCAATGGTATTGAATTCATCAAGGAAGTGCGCAAACTTCCCTTGTATCGTTTCGTGCCTATTCTGTTTCAGACAACCGAGTCCCAACAGTCCAAGCGACTCGAAGCCAAGGCGGCGGGTGCCTCCGGGTGGCTGGTCAAACCGGTGACGGCGACCGATTTGCTGAATACGATCAAGCTGGTGATGCGCTAGTGTTTTTTCAGGATGCGGTGGCCGGTTTATGAATAGCTTGTCAGAAAAAACCAAACTGCTGGTCGTTGTTGCGATTGTCAGTCTTGGCGTTTGGGTGTGCGTGTATCTTGGCAATCCCTTCTTCGAGGGCTCTGTACTTCCTGCGTTGGGTATGAGTTCTGCAGCCGGTGCCGCGTTTGGTTCAACGTTCATTGCGATTGCGGCTTTTTTTGCCCAGCGTTTGCTGGCACTTGTGCTGTATCGTAATTGGCGGCTGGGTGTTGAAACCCGTGCAGAGGTGGCCCGGCAAGTCAGTGCTGAATTGCATCAGGTCCCCGGGTTCAACGATGTGGTACGCAAGCAGCTTGAGGTCGTTGTACAAGAGACCGAAAAGGCTTCATTTGATCTCATCCACAGGTTGACTGAAATCGATTCGGTGGTTGACCGGCTGAACCAGCTGGTTGACGCCAGTGCGCATGTCTCTACAGATGTCATCCTCAATTCCGAGACCCGTCTCGAGCAAAACCAGCTGTTAATCAGGCAGCTGAACGATTACATCAGCCAGCGGGTGCAACAAGCCCAGAATGACCGGGTTCGCACCGAAGAATTCGCCCGACAGGCTCGTTCGCTTGCCGGTCTGGTTGATCTTATTCGTCAAATTGCGTTTCAAACCAACTTGCTGGCCCTTAATGCCGGCATTGAAGCCGCCCGCGTCGGGGCGGCGGGCCGGGGGTTTGCCGTGGTGGCCGGGGAAGTGCGCAAACTGTCGCACGCGACTGACCATGCCGTAGGTCAAATCAACGATGGCATTCAGGGCGTGATCAGTTCTATCGAGCAGCAGTACGAAGAGAATTTTGAACACAGCAGCATTGATGCCGAGCGCGAGGCGTTGCACAGCTTTTCAACACAGCTCAATCAGCTGGGTCACGATTACCAAAGTTTGCTTAGGCAAGGTGTTGACACCATCGCCCAGATTCGCCAGTCCAGCCAGGAGCTGGCGGCCATGTTCATGGATGCGTTGGCCAGTATCCAGTTTCAGGATGTCACTCGCCAGCAACTTGAGCATGTTGTGGCGGCGTTGACTCGTCTTGATCATCATTCGGGCGTGCTGGGTCGTCGCCTTCTGGCCGCTGATAATCCCGGGGCAGTCGAAGAAGAACTGCGCCCGTTATCAGAACAATTGCAGGAAATTTACAGTACGTATGTTATGCAAACGCAGCGTGACGAGCACCAAAAGGTGGTTGATGCGCCGTTGGCCAGGCACAAGGTTGCGCGGGCAGGCAACATGATGGCGAGCGTTTCAGATGCCGATGCTGTGCAGAATGCCGTGCCGCCTGCGGGTGACACCGGACCCAAAATCGAGCTGTTTTGATAGTTACGCTACAGGAGATGCCCATGTCTGCCCAGACCGGATCCCAACAGATAAAACGTATGGTGTTCAACGGTGCGTTGAACATTTACGATGCTGCCGCCCTGAAGTCCGAGTTGTGTGCCTCACTTGAGCAAGCGGCGGGTGTCGGCCTGGAGCTCGATCTCTCCCGTGTCGATGAAATTGATCTGGCCGGGCTGCAGTTGCTCATGCTGGCGCGTCGGGAATGTTTGCGTTTGAATTGCCCCTTGCGAATGACAGGGTTGACAGCAGCGGTGGAAGAGGTTGTCCGTTTCTGTAATCTGGGTGATTTTTTTGGTGAAGCACTGTCGCCTGTCGAAAGCTGATTGTTCTGCGTAACGTCGTCCGGCGCACGCTGTTGCGCCGCGTGCATTTTCATCCCGGGAGCCCTTCGTGGAAGAGATTTTTAATGTGTTCGTCCAGGAAGCCCGTGAGCAGCTCACGGCCATGGAAGACGGTTTGCTGCAAATGGAGCGGGGTGATAGCGACGCCGATGTACTGAATGCCATTTTTCGTGCAGCCCATACCATCAAGGGCGCATCGGGTGTTGTCGAAGTACACCACATAGAGCGTTTTACCCACATTCTCGAGAACTTGCTCGATCGCCTGCGTAACGACGAGCTCTCTGTCAGCAGCGAGATGATCACGCTGCTGTTGCGCGGGTGTGATCACATACGCGCCCTGCTTGACGGTGTCGAGCAGGGCAAGCTTGAGGAAGAGCCCGCCCTGGCCGAGGTTGGTCTGTCGTTGGCTGCCGGCTTGAAAGCTTTTGGATTTGCAGGTGGTGATGTTGCTTCCGGGGCTTTGCCAGAGGTGGCGGGTGCCTTAGGCGATGCGGCAGTAGCAGGGTGTTGGCGAATATCCATTAAATTTGGCCATGATGTCCTGAAAATGGGCATGGACCCCCTCAACTTTCTGCATTATTTGCAGCAGTTGGGCGAAATAGTACACATGACAACCTCGGATGCGGCCATGCCGGCGTTGTCTGAATTCGACCCTGAGGCGTGTTATCTGGGGTTCGAGGTTCATCTGCTTACTGCGGCCAGTCAGCAGGATATTGAAAACGTATTTGTCTTTTGTCAGGATGATTGCGAGCTTTCAATTCAAGCGCCGGATATCGCGGAGGCGTCCGCAGTACATCAATCTTTGGATCCGGTGGCAACGAACGGCACACCGGTCGGTGAACAACCCGTTCTTGTCCCGCTCAATGCAGAACAGGCGTCAACG
>JBAYOZ010000097.1:0-6561 GCA_041677965.1 Pusillimonas sp. | reverse complement strand
TCAGCAATACGACGCTTGGCCGGATAATTCGGTGCCACCTTGACCCAGGCATTACGATTATCAATACGCCACATCATGTAGGGCAGGCCTTCACCCATGTGACCCAGAATGATGTTCAGATTGGGGTGCTTGTCAAACAAGCCAGAGCCCATCAACCGCAACGCATGCACGGCGGTTTCCTGCGCAAACGCCCAGGTCGGACCCATCAACCAGGGGTGGCCGGCATAAATGCGGGCATCTTGCGGCAACGGGTTGCGCGGGTGCAGGTAAAACGGCACATCCAGCTTCGACACCACGCTCCAGAAGTCCAGATACTCGGGCAAGTCGTAATACAGAGGGGTGTCTGCATCACGCTGGCTGAAACCATTCACCAAAGCACCAACAAAACCCAGTTCGTTCACGCAGCGCTCGAGTTCGCGAGCCGCGGCTTCGGGGTCTTGCAAGGGCAAGGCCGCAAACGCACGAAAGCGATCCGGACGCTTGGCACACTCTTCGGCCAGAAAATCATTGGCCTTTTTCGCAATTTCAATCGCGCGTGGCACATCGGGAATCGCCTGAACAGCAGGGGCATTCAACGACAGAATCATGGTCTCGATGCCGTGCTTGTCCATCAGGTCAAGACGCTGACCGTGAATATCCAGCAGGCGGGCCTGCAGTTGAGTCCAGTAGTCACCGGGTACGAAACCGGCAGAGTCCATCAGGGTATCGGGGATAGCGAAGTGTTCTTCGAGGGCGATTTTGCCTTGCATAAGTGCTCCTTGATTGTTGTGATTATGAAAATTCAATACTGGCCCTTCGGCTCCAGGCCCAGCATGTGCTGCCCGACCATGGTGCCGACAGCGTCCCAGTTCATACTGATATGGCGGCCAACCGCATTGGCGTCACGCCATGCGCGTTGAACCGGGTTGTCCATGTTCAGGCCCAGACCGCCGGTAGAGGCATTCAGTGCTTCAACGGCACGCAAGGCCAGACTGACCGCAAAAGATTGACCGCGGCGGCTCAACAAGCGATCTTCGACCGGAAACGGCTCGGCCTGACCCGCCAACGCCTGTGCACGTGTGACATCGCGCAGCAGGATTTCGCGGGCGGCGTCAACGCTGGCAGCGGCTTCAGCCACACGCAGCTGAATGGTTGCAAATTCTGCCATGCGGTTGTTGCCACCGGCTACAGCGCCACGCGTTACGCGATGACTGATCGATTCTATATAGCTTTCCAGCGCACCTTTGGCCGCACCGACGCCGGCACCAGCCAGGCATGATGGAATACCGGTCAGCAGCGGCATATTGAACAACGCCTGGTCTTTGTACAACTGGGCACCCGGGGTTTTGCCGGTTACCGCCTGCGGGAACGTGAGAACCCGATGCGACGGAACTACGACATTGTCAAGAATCAATGTTTTTGACCCCGTTCCGGCCAGCCCGACCACATCCCAGGTATCTTCAATGGTGTATTGCGTTGCGGGCACCAGCAAGAAGGCCGGCACCGGCTTTTGGCCATCGGTACCGGGCAGCACGGCCGCACACAACGACCAGTCGGCATTTTCACAACCACTGGCGAAGCTCCAGCTTCCTGTCAGCGCGTACCCGTCATCGACTTTGGTTGCCATATTGACTGGCGCATAAGAACCGCACAACAGCGCGTCGGGGTTTTCACCCCAGACATCCATTTGTGCCTGCTCTGGAAACATGGCCAACAGCCATTGGTGTGCCGAAAGCAGACCTGCCACCCAACCTGTAGCCGCACAGGCGGCGGCCACATCGATGTTCGCGTCGACCAGATCAACAAAGTTGCCAGGTTTGCCGCCAAACCGTTGCGGCTTGACGATATCAAAGTAACCCACTTCACGCAGGGCCTGAATGTGTGCTGCCGGTACACGGCGGGCACGCTCGGTACTCAGGGCATTGTTCCTGAACTGCACGGCCAGGCCGGCCACGCGCTGTTTGAGGGTGGTCTGTTCGTCTGATTTGCGTTCCAGTGCTTCGACGTTTGTATCAATCATCATGATGGTCTCCTGTTGGTTTTATTGGACTGACGTCAGGCTGCGGGGGTGGTGCTGCAGTACTGCGCGTTCTCGTACAGCAAGGGACGTGTCGTGTCTGCCGTAAAGGCATCAAGAACGCGCCCGATAAACAAAGTGTGCGTGCCATAGGGGACGGCCGCGATCCTCTGGCAGATGGCGCGCGCATGTGCTGTTTCAAGCGTCATCAGCCCGGAGGACTCGTGACGGATCCAGTTGCCGTGGGCAAAGCGCTCTTCAGGGGAAGCCTTGCCGCTGAACGCGTCTGAAATAGTGCCTTGTGTACTGGCCAGTACATTGACGGCAAATTCAGGTTGGCGCGACAGCATGTCATGCAGATAGGTGCGATTGTTCAGGCAAACCAGCAAGGCTGGCGGATCCATGCACACCGAGGTCACCGCCGTTGCCGTCATGCCGTGATCCACGCCGTCGTGACGACCTGTGATAACGGTTACCGTTGCAGGAAACTGGCGCATCAGGGAACGAAAGTTCGCGCTGACGACTTCCGGGGGTATTAAAGGTGCATTCATGCTGTCTCCTGTGTTTTGTGGCTTTATTTTTTGCCATCTTAAATTGCAAACGCAAATGTTGTCAACGCAATATTTACATCAGCAAATCAACACCGAATTGAGAAATCGCGGGCACATACGTCACCAGCATCAACGCGATGAAATACAAGACCAGAAACGGGGTCAGACCACGATAAATCACTGGCAACGGCACCCGGAACAAAGACTGCATAACGAAAATATTGATCCCGAAGGGTGGTGTAAACAGCCCGATGGCCAGGTTGAACGCCAGAATCATGCCAAAGTGCACCGGATCAACTCCGGCCGCGGTGATGATTGGCACCAGCAAGGGGGTCAGCAGCAAAATGGCCGACAGCGGGTCAAGCACGCAGCCGATCAGCAGCAGCAAAATATTGATACCCAACAGCAATTGCCACGCGCTCAGGTCAGCAGCCGTAATCCAGCTGACCAGCTGTGCCGGAATCTGGTTGACCGTAATCATCCAGGAAAACACACCGGCACACGCCACAATGATCAGAATCTGGGCACTGAACCTGACGGTACTTATGGCAGCTTCAAGCAAACCGGAAAGCGGCAACACACGCATACCCACCACGGTAACCAGTGCCGCATAAAGACAGGCGACAGCAGCGGCCTCGGTAGGCGAAAACACCCCCCCGTAAATACCACCAATGATCACCACAGGCACGCCTAGTGCCCACACGCCCCGCTTCAAGGCACCCCATAAATGGCGCAACGTTACCGGGCTGGTATCGTCACCGGGGTGGCTACGCCCAACCCACAGGCAATACAAACCCAAAAAGAAAACGATCAGCAGTCCAGGCCCGATGCCGGCGGCATAAAGGCGCGGAATCGACTGGTCAGCCGCAGCTGCGTAAATAATCATGGGAATCGACGGCGGCAGGATAACGCCAACAGCACCCACCGAAACCAGTAACCCTGACGAAAAACCGTCGTTGTAGCCGGCGTTTTTCATGGATGGATACATGACCTTGCCCACCGTTGCTACCGATGCCGCCCCAACGCCGCTGATGGCCCCGAAAATGGCGCCAGCACCTACTGCCGTCAACGGAATCTTGCCCGGCACGCGGCCGATGGAGGCACGCACCAGGTTGATCAGGCGCTCGGCAATACTGCCCCGATCCATGATTTCGCCAGCAAAAATAAAGAACGGCAACGCCAGCAGGGCGTAAACGTTGACGGATGCAAACATGGTTTGCTGCAACGCCACCATGGGTACGCTCATATAGAGCGCCAGCGTTACTGTGGCGGCCGTCAGCAAGACGACAAATACCGGAAACCCCATCAACAACAATAAAACGGGCAATGCCCCCAATGTCCAGGTCATGCGCCCTCTCCTTCACCAGCCAGCAATTGCGGAATGCGCAAGACCGCAATCAGGGCAATCGAACCAAAACAAACCAGTACTGTCCCGTGCGGCAACCACATAGGCAGGTCAGCCATGCTGCTGCGCTGATCCATCATGTAAATACGCTGGACAAAACCGTACGAAGCCCAGGCCATGACACCTGCGGCACCCGCGGTTATCACCGCCTCGAAGACACCAAGGATACGTTTGACAGAGCGCGGGGCAGCGTGGACCAGCACATCCATACGCAGATGCTGGCGCTCGGAGCTGATGCTGATCGCCCCCAGAAAGGCAATCGCAACCATGGCAAACACCTGCAGCTCATCACTGGCCAGGTAACTGATATTGAAAAAATAACGAAAGAAAATATTGACGCAGCACAACAGGACAGCGACCATCAGCAAAATGGCAAGCACGGCCCTGATTGCATCGCTGATGCGGGCAATCAATGACAGCATGGGAAACTCTCTGGGCAAAAAGGGGTGCGCCTTGGCGCACCCCGGAATCGCAAGATCAATAGACGTAAGGTCAGCAGGCCATTACTTGCCAGCAACCCGCCATTGCGCGGCCTTGAAGGCTTCAAGCTCCGGGCGCAGTGCCGGGTTGGCCTTCGTCACTTCGGGCATGACCGCATTGACCGCCTCGAGATACGCCTTTTGCTCGGCATCGGGCAAGTCAATGATCTCGCCGCCATTCTGCTTCCAGATATCGAATGCCTTGTTAACCGCCGTGCGGTTCCACTCGTTGGTCACGGGCAGCGCCTTGACGGCCGCTTCACGCACAACCTTGGCAAGATCAGGGCCGACCTTGTCCAGGAAGGCATTGCTGGCAACGGCTGTAACGATCAGGTAGCTTTGCGGAAGAATCGTCATGGGTTTGGCCACATCGTAGAACTTGCCTGTGGTGTAAACAGGCACACCGGCCAGCAAGCCGTCAACGGTACGGGTTTGCATGGCAGGCAGCACTTCACCCAGCGCCATTGATACCGGCGCCGCTTCCATTTTCTTGTAAGGCGCTACGTAAAGTGGTGATGGGCCAGCAACACGGATCTTCTTGCCTTTCAGGTCGGCAACTTTGCGTACGCCGTCCATTGTCAGCAACGCCAGCGGGCCATGCGGAAACGCCGCGATGGTGGTGACGCCCTTGTCATTACCATACGTGCTGATGCGCTCGAGAATTTCGGGGTCAGACAACACCTGCTGGGCATTTTCGAAACTCTTGAAAAGCCCTGGCACGTCAAAAACCTCAAATCGCGGGTCAAGCTTGACGAAAAACCCGGACGCAGGCGCAGTGACTTCAATCGTGCCAAATACCACGCCTTCAACAGTGGCCGGAATCTGGCCCAACTGATTTGCGGGGTAAAGCTCAACGTTGATTTTGCCCTGCGAACCGCTTTCCACGCCTTCCTTGAAGGTTTCCATCCATTTAAGAATAGAGTCGTTATTGGTCGGTGATGATACTTTCAGGGTGAATGCCTGAGCCGCAAAGCCTGACAAACCCAAGCCCACGGCCATTGCAGCCGTAATGATTTTCTTTTTCCAGTCCAACGTAGTCTCCTCGGTTGCAGGCCTGCACGTAAACCGTGTCATCCCTGCCGGTGCAGCACTTGCGGCGTTTTCACGCCCAACTGCGGCGCACGCGTCTTTAATTAATGGAATGTCGCGCATCCGACCGGTTGACCCGGTTTTGTTTACGCGTACGACATAACTTTCTTATGATTCGCAAAATTTGTCAATACAAATGTTGCCTTTCAAATAGTTGCCAAAGAAAGTTTAAATAGTGTATTTTTGCGGGCTGCACTGGATGTTGCGAAATGTTCTAACATCCACCCGAATACGATGAAAAACATGCACCGGCATGCCCAGGCTTGCCCGAGAACAAAAAAGCGCCATGCTGGCGCCCTGAAGAAACTGACCCCGACCTGCCAATGACCTATAAATTCACAAGTTCTTTTCCGTACCTGCTCAACCGCGTCGGGGTAAAGATGGGCGAACTGTTTTCGGTCCGTCTGGCCGAACTTGATCTGACCTTGCCGATGTACCGTGTCATGGCCGTTCTGCGTCAGGAAGGGGCCCAAAGCCTGGGCGACCTTGGCGCCATGGTCACGGTCGAGGTATCAACGCTGTCACGCCTGATCACAACCATGCAGCGCAAAGGGCTGGTGGTGCGCGTGCGACCTGAGCACAACGCCAGGATGGTCAGCATCACCCTGGCACCGGCCGGCGAAGAACTGGTCGAAAAACTGATGCCGTTAGCCGCGCACTTTGAGTCGGTTGCCACCCAAAGCTTCACCGACGAGCAAATTGCCTGGCTGAAACAGGCCCTGGTACAGATTCACAACGACCTGGAAAAAGTCTAGGCACGAATCCGGAACCACCAGCCATAAAGCGCGGGTACGAACAGCAGCGTAATGGCCGTACCCACCGCAACACCGCCAATCAGGACAAACGCCAGCGGCCCCCAGAAGGTATCAAATGTCAGGGGAATGAACGCAAATACGGCGGCCAGTGCGGTCAGGATAACCGGGCGGGCACGCTGCACGGCCGCTTCCACGACGCCCTCGAAGGCCGCCATACCCGCCTCGAAGTTGTCGGCGACCTGCTGCGTCAGAATCAGGGTATTGCGCATCAGAATACCCGCCAGAC
>JBAYOZ010000096.1:0-6602 GCA_041677965.1 Pusillimonas sp. | reverse complement strand
TTGAGCTCATGTCACCCATCTTCTTGACCTGCTGCAACTGATCACGAAAATCATTCAGGTCGAACTTGTCGCCTGACTTGATCTTGGTCGCCAGTTTTTGCGCTTCGGCAATATCAATATTGCGCTGGGCCTGTTCAACCAGCGACACAATGTCGCCCATGCCCAGCACCCGCTGAGCCATGCGTTCGGGGTGGAACGGTTCAAGGCCATCGAGTTTTTCAGATACCCCGACGAACTTCAACGGCTTGCCGGTAACATGGCGCACCGACAACGCGGCACCGCCACGGGCATCACCATCGAGCTTGGTCAATACAACACCGGTCAGTGGCAAGGTATCGCCAAACGCCTTGGCCACATTGACCGCGTCTTGCCCCTGCATGGCATCCACTACAAACAGGGTTTCAATCGGGTTGAGCAAGTCGTACAGGGCGCGAATTTCGCGCATCATGTCCTCATCAATACCCAGACGACCCGCCGTATCGACAATAAGTACATCGTAATGATGACGACGCGCGTGATCGAGCGCAGCGCGGGCAATGTCTTCGGGCTTTTGCGAACCGTCGGACGGGAAAAAATCAACCCCCACCTGAGCGGCCACCGTTTTCAGCTGATCGATCGCCGCCGGACGATAGACGTCGGCACTGACCACCAGTGTTTTCTTTTTACCGGTTTTCTTGCCTTTGGCGGTATGACCGCCTTCAGTCAACCACTTGGCCAGCTTGCCCGTAGTCGTGGTTTTACCCGCCCCCTGCAAACCGGCCATAAGAATGATGGCCGGTGGCTGTGTCGCCAGCGACAACTCGCTGGCCAGGTCGCCGTCGGCGCCCCCCATAAGGGCCGTAAGTTCTTTGTGAACCACGCCCACCAGGGCCTGGCCCGGATTAAGACTGTCGGCCACTTCGGTACCCAGAGCCTGCTCTTTGACCCGCGCAACGAAATCGCGCACCACAGGCAAGGCCACGTCGGCCTCGAGCAGGGCCATGCGCACTTCGCGCAGCATGTCCTGGGTGTTGGCTTCAGTAAGACGAGCTTCGCCCTTGATGGTTTTAACAACGCGGGAAAGCCGCTGGGTAAGATTTTCTAGCATGACGATGGATTCGCGAAAACTGGTTTAGTATCTTGGGATACCGTCTAAAATGATGGCCCCCGGGCATTATGCCCCAGGCCCTGACCACACTACGCAGGAACTATGTCTGAAGGCATTGTATTTCACACCCTGGCCACATTTGCCTACGCCGCGCTGGCGGCCCTGATGTGGCACCCCTTGCGCCATAGACACATTGCAACACGTACCAGCAACACGCAACGCGTTTGCCTGCTGGGCACGTTGGCTGTGCATGGCATTGCACTATACCAGTCGGTGCTGCCCGCCAGCGGCCTGTATTTAGGTTGGGCACTGGCACTGTCTGTGGCCATCTGGCTGGGCATGCTGATTTTCTGGCTTGAAAGCCTGGTGCTTCGCATCAACGGCCTGTTGCTCATTTTACTCCCGGCCAGCGCATTGGCCACCGCCATGGCGGCCATCTTCCCGGTTGGCCACCTGGTGGCCCATGCCAGCAATGAACTTTTGCGCCTGCATTTGCTGATTGCCCTGATGGCCTACGGCCTGGTTACGGTTGCCGCCCTGCAATCCATTCTTATGGCAACCCTTGACCGCTACCTTCACAAACCTTCCGAACAAGCGTCTCATGCCAGGTGGTTCAGCAACGCCCTTGATGTCATGCCCCCCCTGCTGGTTCAGGAAAAACTGCTGTTCCGCCTGGTCTGGATCAGCTTCTTCGCCCTGACCCTGACACTGATCACCGGATCAATGATTTCCCTGAATCTTAGTGGCAAGCTTTTCCCGGTCGATCACAAAACCATATTCACTGTACTGTCGTGGCTGACATTTGCGCTGCTGTTGGCCGGGCGACACATACGGGGCTGGCGCGGCCGGCTGGCTTTGCGCTGGACCCTGACCGGCTTCGCCTTTGTGGTCCTGGCCTACACCGGCAGCCGCTTTGTCATTGACGTCATTCTTGCGCGAGGCTGATGTGGGAAAACTTTTATTCTGGGCCGTGGTAATACTGGTGGCGCTGTTGGCCGCCCGTCTGCTGGCCGCACACAACCGAAAAAACAATACCCCCCCCACAGCCCCCCACACAGGCAGGGGTGGCTCTGCAGCCGTCAAAGGCAACGACGGAAACGCAGAGGCGATGGTGCGCTGCGCCCACTGCGGTATCCACATGCCACGCTCTGAAGCGGTTCTTTCTGACGGGAAAACCTGGTGCAGCCCGGAACACGCCAGGCTGGGGGTGCGCCAATGATCGGTCTGATGCTTGACCGCCAGGGCTGGTTGTCACCTCACAGCCGTGTACAACGCAAGCCATCACCCAATCATGACAAACGCCCCAAAGGGGTCGAACCGACTTTACTGGTATTACACAACATCAGCCTGCCGCCCGGTCGGTACGGTGGCCAGGCCATTATCGATTTTTTTCTGAATCGCCTTGATATTGACAGCCACCCCTGGTTCCAGCATATAAAAGGGGTCAAGGTATCGGCCCACTTCCTGATACGCCGCG
Source organism: Pusillimonas sp. (assembly GCA_041677965.1). Taxonomy (GTDB): domain Bacteria; phylum Pseudomonadota; class Gammaproteobacteria; order Burkholderiales; family Burkholderiaceae_B; genus Neopusillimonas. Next base: position 4,038 of record JBAYOZ010000096.1, on the reverse strand, counting down.
ACGGCGAAATCGTCCAGTTCGTGTCCACCCTGAATCGGGCCTGGCACGCCGGGGTTTCAACTTACGACAACCGCCAGGCCTGCAACGATTTTTCTATCGGTATCGAGCTTGAAGGCACTGACCACGAGCCCTACACCGACGAGCAGTATCACTCGCTGAAGCGCCTTACCTCGGTTCTGCGCGCACGCCATCACCTGGTTGCGGTCAGGGGCCATGAACACATTGCCCCGGGCCGGAAAACCGACCCGGGGCCACAGTTCAAATGGCGCCGCTACGCGCGCGAAGCGCGCTGGCTGTTGCGGCAACTGCCGCCACTGTCTTAGCCAGCCGCTTTCAGCAGCAGCTTGTTCATGCGCTTTACGAACGACGCCGAATCTTTCAGCTGCCCGCCTTCAGCCAGCATGGCCTGATCCAGCAACAACTGCGACCACTCGGCAAAGTCCTCTTCCGACGCATCCTGAACGCGACCGATCAGGGCGTGTTCAGGGTTGATTTCAAGAATCGGCTTGACCTCGGGCGCCTCTTGCCCTGCGGCCTGAAGCATGCGCAACAAGTGCGGGCTCAGCTCGTTGGCATCTACCACCACACACGACGGTGAATCCACCAGACGCAAGGTCACACGCACATCTTTGACCCGGTCGGCCAGCGCGGTTTTCATGCGTTCAACCAGCGGCTTGAAGGTTTCAGAGACCTCTTCCTGACGTTTCTTTTCGTCTTCGTCGGCCAACGCGTCAAGATCAAGCCCCCCTTTGGCAATCGACACCAGCGCCTTGCCTTCGAACTCGCGCAGGAACGACAGCATCCATTCGTCCACACGATCGGACATCAGCAGAACCTCGAGCCCCTTCTTGCGGAAAATCTCGAGGTGCGGGCTGTTGCTGGCGGCAGCGAACGATTCCGCCGTGACATAGTAGATTTTGTCCTGACCCTCTTTCATGCGGCCCACATAATCGGCCAGCGACACATTTTGCGTTGCGCTGTTGGTATGGGTGGATGCAAAACGCAGCAGCTTGGCAATGCGATCTTTATTGGCCGCATCTTCACCCGCACCTTCCTTGATCACCTGCCCGAATTGCTCCCAGAACTCGGCATACTGTTCGGCGTTGTTTTCGGCCAGGTCTTCCAGCAACGACAGGATGCGCTTGGTTGAGCCCTCGCGAATCGAGCGCACATCGCGGCTTTCCTGCAAAATCTCGCGCGACACATTCAGCGGCAAATCGGCCGAATCAATGACCCCGCGCACGAAACGCAAATACGCCGGCAGCAGTTGCTCGGCATCGTCCATGATGAATACCCGCTTGACATACAGCTTGACGCCACGGCGCGCATCGCGGTCAAACAAGTCAAACGGCGCACGCTTGGGCACGTACAGCAACTGGGTGTACTCGCTACGTCCTTCCACGCGGTTATGCGTCCAGGCCAGCGGGTCTTCAAAATCATGCGAAACGTGTTTGTAAAACTCTTTGTACTGCTCGTCGGTAATGTCCGACTTGGCGCGGGTCCAGAGCGCATTGGCCTGATTGACCGTTTCCCACTCGGTGGTCTTGACCTGCTTCGACGCCTCGCTGTCCCAGTCTTCCTTCAACATCTGAACCGGCAACGAGATATGGTCAGAATAGCGGCGCAACACCTCACGCAGTTTCCAGCCACTTAAAAAATCATCTTCATCGGCGCGTAAATGCAGGGTGATCGACGTACCGCGATCGGCCTTTTCAACCGTCAGTACCGAGAACTCGCCCTGCCCGTCCGATTCCCACAACACCGCTTCAGTCGGTTCGGCATCGGCACGACGACTGAGCACCGATACTTTGTCGGCAACAATGAATGACGAGTAAAAACCCACCCCGAATTGACCAATCAGATTGGCATCTTTTTGCTTGTCACCAGTCAGACGGGAGAAAAACTCTTTCGTGCCCGAACGCGCAATCGTACCCAGGTTAGCCACGGCCTCGTCACGCGACAGGCCAATACCGTTATCGGAAATGGTAATGGTGCGCTTGTCGGCATCGTATTCAACCCGGATGCGCAAGTCGGTATCGCCCTGCATCAGGTCAGGGTTGTCAATGGCTTCAAAGCGAAGCTTGTCGCACGCATCAGACGCATTGGAGACCAGTTCGCGAAGAAAAATTTCTTTGTTGCTGTACAGCGAGTGAATCATCAGATGCAGCAACTGTTTGACTTCGGCCTGAAAACCCAGGGTTTCAGCAGGCGCAGCAGCTTCGGTTTGACTCATGACGGAACACCTTTAAATTTGGTTAAACAGTGGACGGCTTGACAGCCCTACAGGGGTCGATAACGACCGATTGCGGATAAATGGGGATGGTTGTGAGGTTTTCAAGGCGTTGCGAAGTGAAGAGGATTGGTGCGGCGCTGCAGGCTTTTACCGCTCTGTTGAGCGATATCGTGTCAGCATCGGTATCGCACGCGATTGGGTATCACGCACCAGCATCAGGGAAAATCACGGCCCGTGCGGGACAGCTGCGTACTTTTTGACCGATCGTTACCGAAGCCTCTTGAACTACTTCTCGAAGACGGAATGCAAAGGTTTAAAATTCGTCGTATAATCGCCGTCTTCTGCCCGGCAGCCCTTCGCGCTGCCGACCCAGCCCAAATGCCCGGGTGGTGAAATTGGTAGACGCAGGGGACTCAAAATCCCCCGCCGCAAGGCGTGCCGGTTCGATTCCGGCCCCGGGCACCACTCTGATAAGTCCTTGATTCTGCTCAAATTCTTTGACCTGCCTCCTTCCTCGGCATGCTCAAGTGAAAATTTTCCCGCACGAGTTGTTTTCCCGCAATTTTCCCGCAAAATCCCCGGGCTTTTTAAACGCCAGGCGTGCCGCTCCCCTCAACTTTGGCTGGCAAACAGGCGCGTTGTTTGAACAGGTGCCATCTGCGCCTGGCGTTAGCAAGCTGCCAGAAAGTCCGTCGCCACAACCTCAAAAGAAGTGAATGATGCCTCGAAAGTGGGCGGGTCGGCGTCGTACACCAAAGGCATTAGGTACTTCGCGTACTGGCTCGACAACTCTCCATTCGTCTTTGCCGCTCTCAGGGTACGATTCAGAACGGCGATTAGGCTGGCGACAACGCTACCTTGGTGAGCTTGAAAGTCGCTCAAACTCTTGAGCAAATCCGTCGGTGTACGTCTTTTTCAGCGGTCTGTACCGGGAGGTCTCGCACCAAACCTTTCGCAGCCATGTTTTCAAGCGCTTGCTGCTACTGAACGGCCGAAATTGTTCTCATAGTTCACCAAGCGACCACCCTACACCACTGGTTGTTCGCCCCCCCTATTCCAACTTGCCAGAGGCACCTCACAAGGAAACAGGCGTATACCTTTTGTTGTAAAAAGTGATACCTTTTGCCTGCTGATAAGTGTTTACCGATGTGTTGATTGAAGGACTTGGCTCTGCATGCTTCTGATTGCCCCTGGTGCCCGTGCCGTTATCCGCGATGAGGAATGGCTCATCCGCCGCGTTGACCCTTCTGCCGATGGCGGACGATTACTAACCTGTGACGGCATCTCGGAATTGGTGCGCGGTCGCACCGCGCTGTTCCTGACCGAATTGGAAGAACAGATAGAGATTCTTGACCCGGCTGCCACACAGCTGGTGCCAGACAACAGCCCAACGTACAACGCCTCTGTCTTGTACCTGGAAAGCCTGCGTCGGCGCAGTGTGCCTAACGATGAATCCATTCATCTTGGCCACGACAGCGCTCGATGGGCAGATGGCGACGTACTGACGTGAAGGAGTGGGTGACCACCCATCTCGCACAGCGCCGCGCACGCTCTGGTCGCCCGCGTAGCCAAGCAGTGATGTAGTATCAGTGGGGCTGATTGATTGTGTTTCACAAGACGTAGAAGCGAGCAATCGCGACAACGACCTGACAGAAAGCAACGACTAAGGATTTCTTAGTCGTTCGCCAGGAAGGCCAACGCCCGGTTCGAAGTCGCATCAAACATTACCACCTTGATGCAATCACCTCGCTGGGGTATCGGAGTAGCTTCCGACGCGCCACCGATTTGCGATACAATGTATCTCA
>JBAYOZ010000095.1:0-6625 GCA_041677965.1 Pusillimonas sp. | reverse complement strand
GTCACCCCACACATAGGTCGCCTGCTCCAGGCCACCCCGCGCGGCGTACTCCCATTCGGCCTCGGTGGGCAAACGCTTGCCCGCCCAGCGGGCATAGGCCAGCGCATCGTCATAGCTGACCTGCACCACCGGATGATCTCCCTTGCCATCAATCGTGCTGCCCGGCCCTTGTGGATTGCGCCAGTTGGCACCCGGCACATAACGCCACCACTGCGAATAATCATTCAGATCCACAGGGCCTGCCGTACCCACAAACACCATCGCCCCCGGAACCAGAACCTCGTCAGGTGGCTTGGGGATGCCCGGGGGCAATTGCACGCGTATGGTTTCCCAATCAGGCTTTTTTTCAGCCGTCGTGACGTAGCCCGTTTGCCGCACGAATTCGGCAAACTGGTCGTTACTGACATGGGTAACATCCATCCAGAAACCCGGCACGCTGACGGCATGAGCCGGCATTTCGTTGGGCTGAGCCAGCTTGCTGTCACTGCCCATCAGGAAAACACCCGGTGGAACCCACACCATATCGTGCAGTGCCGAAACGCCGTCTGACGGCCCACCCGCTGGTGTAACCGCCGCAACCGAAGACTGGTTCCTCAAGACTATAGCCACTGCCGCGACGGCAACAGCACCCAACACGACAACCGCCGCCAGCAACCAGCGGCGGGGGGTGCCGTTAGTAAACGCCATACGTACGCTCGCAGGTTTTATTCAGGTTGGCCTGAATAACGGCCTCGTCTTTGTAGTCTGTCTTGCCATCGCGCAATGCGGGTGTCAGGAAATCATAAACGCTGGACAACCCCCATTCCCGGGCGATTTTCCGCCAGTTGTCAAGGTCTGCCGCATTCACCACACCATCCATATTGCCATCGCCCGGACACGCAGGGCTCGAAGCCAGAATGTTGTCCATTTTGGTGCGCAGATCTTGATAAACAGCCGTCAGCTGCGGGTCTGCGGTCGGCAACAGGTTACGGTCAACAGTGTCAAGCAAGGGTACCGGCTTGGCCTGATTGACTTCGAACAGTTCTTCGGTAACAACCTTTTTTTGGCCATCGGTAGCGGGGTCGTAATCTACACTGGTATTGACCACCAGCTTGTAGCGGTCATTGCGAACGGCCACACTGGACTCGGGCACCAGCGCCAGCAGGTCTTGCGGCGGGCTGGCCTTGTAGCGCGCCTCGTTGACGTCGGCACACGTGGCATACCCTTTGCCCGGCGGGTTGGTTGGAATGACAGAAGCGCTGGTATACCCAGGGCCCCAGTACACACCCAGGTTGTCCTCGCACACACTTTTTGAGGTAGGAATCACGGTGCAGGCGGTACTCATCACACACGGCCCGTTACGACCACCATTGGCTTGCTCGTTCAACCCGCCCTGAGTGAAATTGACCGTACGCAAGCTGCCCTGGCCCGGGTCTTTCAGGTAGGGCAAGATGCCCGCCGAATCAATGGTGTGCGGGACTTCTTTATGGGCATCCAGGCCGGCCAGTTCACCAAAAAACTGGAACAGATCGACCATGTTGACCATATGGTCAACCTCGCGCCCCGGCTGCACAACCTGTGGCCCGGCAATAATAAGCGGGTCCCAGACCCCGGTCTGGTACGCCGTCCCCTTGGCCCGCGTCGGGTCAAAAGGCAGCTTGACGGCATTGGCCAACGACCCGTTGTCACCCACAATGACAATGACCGTGTTCGTTGCTGCCGGATCATAATTCAGGCTGCCGTTTTCGTTGTAACGGGCAAGACCTGTCTCAACCAGCAAACGGCCAAACTCGGTATCCAGCGCCTCGGTCATTCTGTCTTGTATAACCCGCGTACCCACAGCGCTGCCCTGACCGTCATCGGTACAGCTCAAGCTATCGAGCGGGCCCGTATGACCCGGCACCAACCGCTTGGGCGGCTGTTGCCAAGGGGTGTGTGCCGCGCTGTAACTCACCGTTGCCATCCAGGGCTTGTCGGAAGAACGGGAATTGATCCATTTAATAGCCGCATCGGTTTCGATCGTGGTGCGATACCCGCGGGACCTCGGGTCTGACAACTTCACCACCTCGGTTTGGCCATTCTCGATAACCACCAACGGCGAAACATAATAGGCATTTTCAACGTTGAAATTCAGGCGTGCCGGGGGCGTACCACAAACGGCATCAGGCACCAGAATACCGCCCGACTCAAGACACTGCATACCTGGCGCATCCTGGGTCAATGAGGTACGGGCCACAACCGTGCAACTCCCGTCGGGCTGGTAGCACGCCCCGCGCTCAGAGCCACCCGAGCGCTCGCCCGGAATGAACCCGCACATTTGCGTCGCCGCCGTGTCGTAGCCACCGGCAGTCCTGTCAATAGAGCCCGGCAAACCGCCTACCCAGCCATAGAAGTAATCCCAACCCAGCACGCCAGGTGTCGAATGTTCGGCCTGATTGTTCTCGGGCCCGGCCAGGTGGAACTTGCCGAACATGCCGCTTTCGTACCCTGCACGTTTAAGCAGCTTGGGTGCCGTGATGTCGTAGGGTGACAGCTGGGCCGTGGCCAGGTCATTCGGGCCAATGGCCTGATTGATACCCGTGCGCAAGGGATAGCGGCCCACAAACATGGCCGCACGCCCCGGCGAACACTCGGGCATCGACCAGGTATTGCGAAAACGAAGACCGGCATGGGCAACCGCGTCGATGTTGGGCAGATTGGGGCCGACGGCCCCGCCATAACCAAAGACCTTCATCTGGTCAATGCCGACATCGTCCATGATGACAAACAGGATATTCGGCCCCCGGGCCGTATCATTGCCACCACTACTGTCGTCAGAGGAAGAGCCACCGCAAGCGGTAAGCACGAGTGCGGCAGAAACGGCCGCCAACGACGCCGAAAGCGTTTTATTCACAGAATTCTCCGGTGCAATAGAGACAACACGGAACGGCAAATTGCCTGTTGCCTTCAGGGTTTTTCAGAGTGTAATTGATCTACCTCAAATAACAACCAGAACCTGCTGGTTTGTAATGCGGCCATACAAACCATATTGCGTATTCTTGAGTTACACAATATAGTTTGTAAATTGAAAATACAGCATAAGGTTTGTATGTCAGACTTCACTGTTCGCACGGCAGAGCAACTGCCGGTACTGCTCCAGGCGTTTCGCAAACAGGCTGGCCTAACCCAGTCCGCAGTAGCGATGCGCATGGGTATCACGCAACAGACGCTCTCGGCCTTAGAGCGCAACGCAGAAAAAGTCAGTGCTGAACGACTGTTGACGCTGCTAGGCATCCTGGGTGTAGAACTGGTGCTGCGTCAGGGTGGCGACACGTCAGCGCCAAAGCCGCCACCGGGTCCGAACTGGTAAATCATGGGTCGACGCTCTCACACACAGGTTCTGTATCTCTGGATGAACGGCACGTTCGTCGGCACATGGAGTTTGCGTCCCTACGTTGGCGAGATCATGCAGTACGACGACCGTTGGGTGTCCTCCGAGCAAGGCCGACCGTTATCCTTGTCACTTCCTTTTACGCCAGGCAACCAACCCCATCGTGGCGATGCCGTACGCGCCTGGTTTGAGAATCTGCTCCCGGACAGCAAGGATATCCGTGAACGTGTCGCGCGTCGGTTCCAGACTGGCTCAACTGAAGCATTCGCGCTACTTGAAGAGATTGGACGGGATTGCGTGGGTGCGCTGCAAGTACTCCCTGAGAGCGGTCCACCCGAAGGCGTTCAAGAGGTGAAGGCAACGCCGCTGAACGATGCCGAAGTGGCCCAAGTGCTGCGCAACACACTGACGCCGGCATCAATAGTTGGCCGAAACGGTGCTGAGGTTGACTTTCGAATTTCCATCGCAGGTGCGCAAGAAAAAACGGCCCTGCTATGGCTCAATGGCCAGTGGTGTCTTCCACATGGCGCGACACCAACTACGCATATCTTGAAACTACCGCTGGGCTTGGTCGGCAACCTCAGATTCGACATGAGCGATTCAGTCGAAAACGAATGGCTATGTTCCAAAATTCTGCATGCATACGGTCTGCCGGTGGCATCGACGCAAATCCTTCAGTTCGAGGACATGAAGGTGCTTGCCGTCGAACGATTCGACCGGATGTGGTGGGAGAACGAAGAAGGCAATAAATGGCTTCTTCGTCTACCGCAGGAAGACATGTGCCAGGCAACCGCAACCCCACCCCACCTGAAATACGAGTCCGACGGTGGCCCCGGCGTTCGCTCCATCATGAAACTACTGGCCACGTCTAAAGACCCTGACCGCGACCGGCGTACGTTCTTCCAGGCCCAAGTCTTATTCTGGATGCTTCGAGCCACCGATGGCCATGCAAAGAACTTCAGTATTTTCCTTCGCCCTGGCGGAGCCTACGAACTCACTCCGCTTTACGACGTGCTCTCTGCCTACCCAATTATGGGTACAAGTGCGAATCAGTTATCACACTTCAAAGCAAAAATGGCCATGGCAGTGCGCTCAAAGAACGCGCACTGGATCATGCGGGACATTTTGCGTAGACATTGGCTGGCTGTAGGAACAGAACATGGCGTTGTAGCCCCGGATGGCCGAGGAACAGAAGCGGTACTTGACGGCATAGTGGCAAAGACCCCGGAAGTCGTGCAAGCGGTACGCACCCTTCTACCCGAGGGGTTTCCCGAACATGTAGCAAACAGCGTGCTGACCGGACTACAGCTCGCAGCCGACAAATTAGCCGGTTAGCCATAAGGAATGGACCATCACCGGTTGAATCCGGGACCTGACTCAGTCGGCTCTGCCGTGTACCGGATCAGTGTTTCTCGTTACTTTTAGATCTGGACCGGTGTGATTGAACATACCACCCCAAAACGCTTGCGCTGCATAAGGTAGATAAGGCCAGCGGCAGAAGAAACGTGACATCTTCAAACGGCAGGCGTGCGATAAGCGGGCCCGGCATAAACACAAGCGCCACCAGAACAGTTGCACCGAACATGGCGACCACTATGCAGGTTATAAGAATAATAAATTTGAAAAGGCTTGGCTCGTGTACTGACGCTTTGTTCATTGTCTTCCCCTTTTTGGATTGGCTTTTTCTACTGGTTGATCATCTGCTGCCGGAAACTGCGCAAACAATCACTTGCGAAAATTTATTGTGTAATTTTCGGCAGAGTAGGGGATACCCAATGACTCGTCAAGTGTTTGGGGCAAGCAATGATTCGACCCGGACTTTTCGTCTGGAAAATGATCCGGGCACTTCTCAAGCGGCCAGACCTACACAGATTCAAAACAGTTTGCGCATGGCGCTTGCAAATAGACGGTCGCAAACAAAACGGCCACCAAAAAGGCAGCCGTCTTTCTAACCATCAGGAATAGTTGGCCAACTTATCTTATAAAACCTGGCCAACTATTCCCAAAACTAACAAACATCACGTATCAATATTCCCCGCCTGCAGCGCATGCGTTTCAATAAACTCGCGTCGGGGTTCAACGTGATCACCCATCAGTGTCGTGAACACTTCATCAGCCGCAATCGCATCATCGATCTGCACACGCCACAAACGGCGCACCTTGGGATCCATGGTCGTTTCCCACAACTGCTGAGGATTCATCTCGCCCAGACCCTTGTAGCGCTGCTTGCTGACCGAACGTTCGGCCTCGGCACGCAGCCACTGTACGGCTTCGCGGAAATCAGACACGTACTTCTCTTTGCGCTTGTCGCCCTCGCCGCGCACCACCATAGCGCCGCGACCCATCAGGCCCACAAACGTCTTGGCCGCCCTGGACAACACGGCATAATCGGCACCGCGCACAAACGTACGGTCAAACACCGACACCCGTACATTGCCGTGGTGCATGCGACGCAGCACCAGGCGCCATGGGCCATCTTCCTCGGGCTGTTCGGCCGTCACCGTCACATTGCCCGGCAACGCCGGGTTTTCAATGGCCGCCTGCAAACGCTGTGCCGACGCTTCGGCAGACGCCTGATCGTCAAGGTTAAGCGAAACGCCTTCCGCCATCGCCGACAACGCCTCGACATCGACCATGCGACTCAAGCGATCAATCACCGTATCGGCCAGAATATACTGGCGCATCAGTTCGGCCAGCGTATCGCCCACCAGCGGTGCTGCACCTTCTGAGGGGACCACCGACGCATCTTTCAGCGCCAGTTCCATCATGTATTGCGCCTCTTCGTGGGTATCCTTCAGATACCGCTCGTCGCGGCCCTGCTTCACCTTGTACAAGGGCGGCTGGGCAATATACACATAGCCATGCTCGATCAAGGCCGGCATCTGGCGGTAGAACAGCGTCAGCAACAGGGTACGAATGTGCGCACCGTCAACGTCCGCGTCGGTCATGATGATGATGCGGTGGTAACGCAATTTCTCGATATTGAAATCGGGGCCGATACTGGTGCCCAGTGCTGTGATCAGCGTGGTGATTGCCTCACTGGCAATCAGGCGGTCAAAACGCGCCTTTTCGACGTTCAGCACCTTGCCGCGCAGCGGCAAAATGGCCTGGAACTTGCGATCACGCCCCTGCTTGGCCGAACCGCCCGCCGAGTCACCCTCGACGATGTAAATTTCGCTAAGCGCGGGGTCTTTTTCCTGACAGTCGGCCAGTTTGCCCGGCAAGCCTGCGCCTTCAAGCACGCTTTTACGACGTGTCATTTCACGCGCCTTGCGG